>NZ_ABEQ01000073.3 GCF_000171335.1 Candidatus Epulonipiscium viviparus | reverse complement strand
GGGTTGTAGCTTATGAATTATTCAGTGTTGCTTGCATTCATTATATATATTGCATTGATGATAGGGACAGGATTATTTTTTTATAGTAAGGCGACGACAGTAAATGCGTATTTTTTGGGAGAAAGAAAAATTGGACCCTACATTACATCGATTTCAACACAAGCTGCCGATATGAGTGGTTGGCTATTGATGGGATTGCCGGGAGCGATTTACATTGGTGGCGCGTCAGCTGCGTGGGTTGTGATAGGGGTAGTGATAGGTACATATGTGAATTGGGTGGTGATTGCAAAGAGGCTAAGACAATATACGAGAGTGGCGGGAAACGGCGTAACATTGCCGAGCTATTTTAGATATAGATTTCAAGATGAGAAGGGATGGTTGTCGATAATATCTTCGGCATTCATTTTAGTATTCTTTTTGTTTTATACAGCTGCGGGATTTGTTGCGGGCGCAAAATTGTTGGGAACAGTCTTTGATATGAACTATTATAACAGTTTGGCATGTGTGGGGATAATCATTGTTGCATATATATTTGCGGGAGGATTTTTGGTAATATCGTGGGCAAACTGTTTTAGGGGAATATTGATAGTATTTTCGATTGCAGTGGTTGCGGTAGGAGTTGTTATGAATTTGGGAGGGTTTTCAGAATTTGTACGAGCAGCGAATGATGTGAGTCCAACCATGTTTAATATGTTTGAGACAATCGACGGAGAAGCTGTATCTGTAATAGAAATAATTACGTTGCTGGCCTGGGGGCTTGGATATTTTGGACAGCCGCATATTTTGGCGCAATTTATGGGGATTGAGTCTCCGAGTAAAATTAAAATATCGAGAAGAGTCGCAATGGTGTGGACAGTGGTGACGATGATTTCTGTAGTTGTGGTTGGTATTGCAGGCAGAGTATATTTAAAAACACCGCTAAGCGAAACAACAGCAGAATTGGTGTATGCAGAAATGGTATCAACTATGTTTCCGGGATTTTTGGGCGGAATTTTGCTATGTGCAATTTTGGCAGCAATAATGAGCACGACAGATTCGCAGCTATTTGTGAGTGCCTCAACTTTTACTTATGATGTATATAGAGTTTTTAATAAAAAAGCGACTAATGAAGATGTGTTGTGGATGGGCAGATGGGCGGTGATTATACTTGTTGCCATGGGATGCTCTATTGCATCGGATCCAGATAGAAGCGTATTGGCTTTGGTAGAATATGCTTGGGGAGGATTTGGAGCAACGTTTGGCCCGGTCATAATCTTTTCGTTATTTTATAGAAGAATGACAGCCAAAGGAGCGCTTGCGGGAATTATTTCTGGTGGATTAACGGTAACTGTTTGGGAGATAGCATCGAAAATATTTCCAAACGTTGAAATACTAAGTTTATATGAAATTATTCCAGGATTTTTAATTTCTGCTATATTAATAGTAGTAGTAAGTCGATGTGATGAAAAACCCACTTTAGAAGTTTTGCAAAAATTTGATGCGTATAAGTATTGCGACATATAATTATGAAAGAAAAAGATTCTGAACTTGCAAAATCCTGCATATGCTATGGTAAAGTAAAATAGCAAAGAGGAGGATTTTATGGACTATTCAGTTATAATTGCGTTTGTAATTTATATTGCTTTTATGGTAGCGATAGGAGGGTATTTCTATAAGAAGACTGCAACAGTAAATGATTATTTTTTGGGAGGAAGAAAGCTTGGGGCGTGGGTAACATCGATGTCGGCCCAAGCATCAGACATGAGCGGATGGTTGCTGATGGGACTTCCGGGAGCGGCGTACTTTTCGGGGCTTTCMGCAGATGGATTGCGGTAGGGCTCGGAGTGGGTACATATTTAAATTGGCTGATCATTGCGAAAAGGATTCGACAGTATACAAAAGTGGCASGGGATAGTATTACGCTACCGAGCTATTTTACGCATAGATTTAGAGATGAGAAAGGCGTCTTAAGTATGATTTGCGCCATGTTCATATTGATATTCTTCTTATTTTATACGGCATCTGGTTTTGTGGCATGTGCAAAACTGTTTTCATCGGTATTTGGGATTACTTACCATGTGTCGTTGATATTTGGAGGAGTAATAATTATTGCATATACATTTGCGGGMGGTTTTTTYGCAGTATCGTGGACAGATTTCTTTCAGGGGATATTGATGTTCTTTGCAATAATCATAGTACCGGCTGTTGCGATTTTTGAACTAGGGGGGCCGGTGGATTTTGTATCAGAGATAAATAATATAAATCCTAATATGTTCGCAGTATTTAAAAATGCGGATGGATCGACGTTATCTTTTATAGGAACAATTTCGCTATTGGCCTGGGGGCTGGGATACTGTGGTCAGCCGCATATTCTAATTAGATTTATGGGGATCTCMTCTCCTGCAGAAATCAAAAAGTCGCGAAGGATTGCAACAGTCTGGATAATCTTTGCTCTTGTCGCGGCAACTCTAATAGGAATGGTCGGAAGAGCATATTTGACTACACCTCTAGATGCGGTAACGTCYGAGACAGTATATATAGAGATGGTATCMGCTATGTTTCCGGGATTTTTTGGAGGGATATTACTATGCGCTGTGTTAGCATCGATAATGAGTACAGCAGATTCGCAGTTGTTGGTGACGGCATCTGCCATTACAGAAGATTTCTATAAATTTTTTAATAAGGATGTTTCTGAAAAGCAGTTGATGTGGATCGGGAGAGGGTCTGTAATTGTTGTGGCGATAGTGGCGTGTTCTATTGCAGCAAATCCGGAAAGTAGTGTTCTGGGACTAGTGGCATATGCGTGGGCTGGCTTTGGGGCAACATTCGGGCCGTTGGTTGTGCTCTCRCTATTTTATAGAAGGACTACGTTACGAGGAGCAATAGCGGGAGTTGTCGCAGGTGGAGTTACAACAATCGTGTGGCAACAAGTGGCATTGGCTATGAACGGTGTAGGAATTTGGGGATTATATGAAATTGTGCCAGGATTTTTGATATCGTTGGCAGTGATAGTGATAGTTAGTAACCTGGATAGGGCACCTTCTGCAGAAATTTTGGAAGAGTTTGATAGATATACGTTGTGTGAAGAATAAATTAAAAAGGGGCTGCCGTTATAATTGGGAGCCCTTTTTTTGATTAAGACTTTAATTCGAGGTATTCATCATATGTGATAACTTTATCAATGATGCCAGTTGGGGTAATTTCGATAATTCGATTAGCAACAGTTTGAATAAATTGATGATCATGAGAAGTAAATATTACGTTGCCTTTGAATGCTATTAAGCCGTTGTTTAGYGCAGTAATAGATTCGAGATCGAGATGGTTGGTAGGCTGRTCGAGTAGCAAGATATTGGAACCTTTAAGCATCATTCGAGATAGCATGCATCGAACTTTTTCGCCACCAGATAAAACATTAGCAGGCTTTTTGTTGTCTTCACCAGAAAATAGCATACGTCCTAAGAAGCCTCTCAAATAAGTTTCGGATTGATCTGAAGAATACTGACGCAACCAATCTAATAAGCTGAGGTTGGTTTCAAAAAACTCGGTATTATCTTTAGGGAAGTATGAAAAGGAAGCAGTAACGCCATATTTTACTTCACCAGTATCGGGAGTGTCTTCTTCTGCCAAAATTTTGAATAATTCTGTAATAGCAAGCTCATCTTCGCCGATAATAGCGATTTTGTCACCTTTGTTAACTCTGAAATTAATATTTTGAAGAAGCGTTTCGGCATTAACTGATTTAGAGAGATCGGTAACTGATAATATTTCGTTTCCAACTTCTCGATCCTGGGTAAAAGAGACAAAAGGATAACGCCTAGTAGAGGCMGGCATATCATCTAGCTCGATTTTGTCTAACATTTTTTTCCTGGATGTGGCTTGCTTAGACTTAGATTTATTGGCAGAAAAGCGCTTAATAAAGTCCTGTAGTTCCTTGATTTTTTCATCCTTTTTCTTGTTTTGGGCCTTAAGAAGACTTTGAAATAGCTGGCTAGAATCGTACCAAAAGTCATAGTTCCCAACATACATTTTAATTTTAGTATAGTCAATATCAACGATATGAGTACATACAGTATTTAGAAAATGCCTATCATGAGATACTACTATTACAGTACCAAAAAAGTCTAGCAAAAAGTCTTCGAGCCAATTTACAGATTGAATATCGAGGTGGTTAGTGGGCTCATCAAGAAGCAAAATATCTGGTCGACCAAATAATGCTTGAGCAAGAAGAACTTTCACTTTGTCGGCACCATTTAAATCTTTCATAAGCGAGTAATGCAAGTCGGTGCCAATTCCCAAACCTTGTAATAGCTGAGATGCTTCGGAATCGGCTTCCCATCCCCCAAGCTCTGCAAACTCCGCTTCCAACTCGGATGCTTTAATCCCGTCRTCGTCGTTAAAATCTTCCTTTGCATATAACTCGTCTTTTTCTTGCATAATTTCGAAAAGGCGTTCGTTGCCTCGGACAACGGTTTGCAAAACCTCGGAGTCATCATATTGAAAATGATCTTGCTTCAATACAGATAATCTTTCTTTAGGAGGAATAATAATTTCGCCAGTTGTGGGCTCTATATCTCCAGACAAAATTTTTAAGAAAGTGGACTTTCCAGCACCGTTTGCACCGATAACACCATAGCAATTGCCGGGTGTAAACTTTAAATTTACATCTTTAAAAAGTGTGCTTGCCCCAAATTGGAGGCTTAAATTAGTTACAGTTAGCATTGTGAATCTCCTTAAATTAATATCTTTGTAAAAATAATCTCAGTTTAGAGTTTTGTCTATAATACCAAAATTTATACAAATAATTAAAAAATAACTATTTCATGTATCCGCCTTCCATAGGAGAGGTAGCGTTTTTGGCAAATAAACTCAAGATACCAGTTGTATATTTTGGTGCTTGCGGATGCCAACTACGTTTTCGTTGATCTAATATAGCATCGACTGCTGCAGCAGAACAACGTTTCCCCGCAATTCCAACGATTTGTAAAAGTCTATTGGGAATATCGATTTCTATTAGATCGTCATATTCTATTAATGCGATAGGACCGCCTTCGGAAGCTTCGGGAGAAATATGGCCTATAACGGGGCCTTTGGATGCACCAGAAAATCTGCCATCGGTGAGCAATGCTATACTAGCAGAGAGTTCGGGATCCGATGATATTGCTTCTGTAGTATAAAACATTTCGGGCATTCCACCACCTTTGGGGCCTTCGTATCGAATGATAACAGCTTCGCCGGGATTGATAACTTTGGTTAAAATGGCGGCAATGGCTTCTTCTTCGCTATCATAAGGACGAGCTTTTAAGACAGCCTTGTGCATTTGGATAGGAACAGCAGAATGTTTAACGACGGCACCGAGCGGAGCCAAGTTACCCTTCAATATTGCAATAGCACCGTGGGCTCCAATTGGAGATGTAGCAGAATAGATAATATCTCGCTGATCAAGATTTGTATCTGCCAAATATTTAAAACATTTTTCGTAGTAGCCATTATTTTTGAGCTCGATTAAATTTTCTGCGATAGTTTTGCCGGTGATAGTCATGGCATCCAAATTGAGTAAATGCTTGATCTCTTCCATAATAGCAGGAACTCCGCCAGCATAGTAAAAGTATTGAGCAGGCCATTTGCCAGTGGGTCGAATGTTGAGTAAAAAAGGTACTTTGCGATGAATACGATCAATTTCTGTGGCATCAAATTCGATTTGAAACTCTCGAGCTATTGCAGGCAAGTGAAGTAGCGCATTAGTGGAACCCGAAATGGCAGCATGAACCATAATGGCATTTTCAAAAGATTTTTTGGTAACAATATCTCGAGGCTTTAGATTTGCTGCAGCAAGGTCAACAGCTCGTCTGCCTGCTTCAAACGCAACGTCGACCAAATCAGAACACATAGCAGGCATCAAAGCGCTTCCGGGAAGCATTAGGCCAAGTGCTTCGGCCATGACTTGCATGGTAGACGCAGTTCCCATAAAAGAGCAGGCGCCACAAGAAGGGCAAGCATTCTCTTTGTAATATTGAAATTGTTCGGCAGTAATTTCGCCGCGCTGTTCCATGGCACTATACATTCCGATTTGCTCGAGAGTAAGTAAGTTGGGACCCGCATCCATCACTCCGCCGGTTACAATGATAGCGGGAATATTTATTCTACCGATGGCCATTAGATGCGCAGGGACGCCTTTGTCACAACTGCAAACAAATACTCCGGCATCAAAAGGAGTGGCATTGGCATGGATTTCGATCAGTGCAGCTAAAATATCTCGAGAAACTAATGAATAATTTATTCCGTCGTGCCCCTGAGCTTGGCCGTCGCATATATCAGTGGCAAAGAATCGAGAAGCTTTTCCGCCATTGTTTGAAATGCCAGCGACTGCTTGGGCAACAAAAGAATCTAGATGCGCGCTGCCGGGGTGGCTATCTCCAAAGGTGCTTTCTACAATAATTTGCGGTTTAGATAGATCTGCAGTAGACCAACCCATGCCTCTGCGTAAGGGATCCATTTCTGGTGCGATCTTGCGTATTTGTTGACTAGTCATATTAGAACTCCTATCTGATATAGTTTTAAAGATTAAATATACACGTTTCGTTGATGAGATGTCAAGTATATAAACTAACTAGGAAAACAACTAAAGGGATGTTGGTTGGAGGAATAATTTATGGACATTATCTGGATAGGGCAGATAAGAAAAGAGGGCATAATACTTCGTTTGACTTTAGCGATCTGGAGACGACAGACTTTGAGGCAATAGCAGATAAAAAGAAGCTTTCGGTAAAGAGTACACTTTCAATTTTGTTGGTGCCGATTATATTAATTTTGCTAGGCAGTGTTGGGCCTTTGATATTTGCAGAAGGAAGTTTTTTATTGGGGGTTACAAAGTTTCTGGGAGATAAAAATATAGCGATGTTAATTGGCGTTATATATGCTGGAGTTGTGACTAGGGATTATATTACGAACGGGATATCTGCAGTTATGACAGCTGCAGCAGATCAAGTGGGGCTAATATTATTAATAACTGGTGCTGGAGGAGCGTATGGAAAAGTTTTACAAAGTACAGGCATTGCAGATTATATTGCAGGAACTTTGGTAGAATTTAATATTCCGATATTAGTATTATGTTTTYTAACGGCTCAAATCATACGTTGCGCTCAAGGCTCGACAACAGTGGCATTAATGACGACGGCAGCGATACTAAGTTCTACCGTTGTAGCTAGCACGGTGTCTCCAATTTTATGTGCGATAGCGATTTGYGCGGGAGGGATAGGATTATCATTGCCAAATGACTCGGGGTTTTGGGCCATAAGCCGCTTCTTTAAAATAGATGTGAAAGATACTATACGAGCTTGGACTATAGGAGGATTTATTTCTGGAGTAACGATATTGGTAATAGTATCRATTTTATCGATGTTTCAAGATGTATTGCCGGGGTTATAAAAAGTGGYCATATGTGATCGACCACTAGCAACYTAAAATACCTAAAGTGAGTTTTGAAAAACGTTGACGTATTCTACATAAAAAGCGGCTCCGTTGAGCATGGCATTTTCATCAAAATCGAAACATTCATGATGCAATGAGTAATCGTGATGAGTAGCTGTATTTCTGGATCCAATAAAAGCGTARAGRCCAGGTTTSGTTTGYAAATATTGTGAAAAGTCTTCGCCGCCAGTCATAGGAGGGTGGGATTGTAATCCAGATGCTCCGAGAATATTTGTAACAGCGATTTTWCCGAGCTCACTRCAATGAGGATCTGAAATTGTTGCAGGAATACCAAAGATGTAGTCGACTTCGCAAGTAGCTTTGTGAGCTGCAGCGATGCCAGTCGCAACACGTCCAATTATAGCAGGTAAGTCGCTTCTTAGTTGAGGATTAAATGTTCGAACGGTTCCGCTTAACTTTGCCGATTGAGATATGACATTACCGGCAGCAGTTCCGGCCTGAAAAGAGCATATACTAATGACAACAGGTTCTAGGGGATCGCACTCTCGACTAACAATGGATTGGAGCCCGGTGACAATTTGCGAACCAACATATATTGGATCTACAGTAAAGTGAGGCAGAGCACCATGACCACTTTTGCCAATAACTTTAATTTTGAGCCAGTCTGCCGCGGCGTATCGAGGGCCTGGATCAACTGAAATTTTGCCGGTATCCATATATGGAAAAATGTGTAAACCTACAAAGCAATCAACATCATCAATAAGCCCAGACTCTATAATTTGTGTCGCACCATCGATAGTTTCTTCTGCAGGCTGAAAGATAAATTTTACGGTGCAAGTCAGGAGTTCTCGATTTTCGGAAAGAACTTTTGCGGCACCGAGTAGCATAGCGATATGAGAATCATGACCACAAGCATGACTGCAACCATCGTGAACAGATTTAAACTCGAGATTTGTAGATTCCTGAATGGGCAAAGCATCGATGTCGGCGCGAAGGGCGATAACAGCAGAGCCGCCTTTTAATGTTGCGACAATCCCATTGGGGGAGACAATTTGAAATGGGATATTTAATTTGTGTAGCTCGTCTTGGATTTTTAATGAAGTTTTAAATTCTTGATTGCTAAGCTCTGGATATTTGTGAAAATGTCTTCGTAAATTTATGATATAATTCTTATTGGCATCGATTAATAGTTTGGAATTCATTTTATATTTCTCCTTAGGTAGAATTAATGAGAGTAGTTTACCATAAGAGTAGAGAGAATGAGAAGGGGGTAATTGATTTGGATAAATAAGATTTTGAAAAAAGGCTTGACAATTATTATTTTTTGTATTAAAATAGCACTCATAATTGAGATAAGCTGTTATAGCACAGATGGTAGTGCACTACATTGGTAGTGTAGAGGTCACGAGTTCGATTCTCGTTAACAGCTGAAAAAAGAAAAGAGCCCCCAAGGGCTCTTTTTTGTTTATTGATATAAAAAGGTATATTTTGGAACAAGAATATGCTTAAATACAATATGTAAATTTCTGTCAGTGGCTCTCATATAGCCTAATGTATTAAATGCTTTTTGTACCGAGGGAGGGTCTAAGGCATAGATATGAGCAATACTTTCTGGAGTATAGACTCCGCTAGTGCCCAATTGAAATTGTCTGGTTACAAGGTTTCCGATATAACTCGTGGAATTATTAAGAATTTTGAAGAAAGTTTTTTTATCTATTTCTTTAATTTCAAGTTCAGCTTGTATGCTTAAAAATTCCTCCTTAGAAATATCGAGAACTTCTATTACTTCATCGACATCAAATGGGGGCGATGTAGTTTTTAACAGCAAATCTAAATTTTGTATTTTGGGTTGTATATAATGTTTATATATTTCATAAAAATTAGTAGTTGTATCAGTGTATCTAAATTTATTCATAAATTTTAGCAAGGAAAACATTCTCTTTTAGAGTAAAAATAACTTGATCCTCACTTGCCTCTCTTTCTATATTCAATTGGTTTGAGTTTTTAATAAATTTGAAAAAAATAAAAATAATATCTTCCATAATGATTATAAACTAAAAAATTGATACATACTATATGTAATATCTGGAATAATTGTCAAGATAAATTTAATTACCTGATAAAAAAAAACTGAAATTATAACTAGATTTTAAAAAAAGTATATGCTATAATGGGAAAATGTTTAAAGAAACGAGTGTTTTTTTACTCGAAGGAGGAAATTAAAGTGAAAATAAGTTTAGAGAAATTAGAAAATTCAAAAATCTGCCTTACTGTTGAAGTGGAAAAAGATGTAGTAGATAGGGCCTTAAATAAGGCATACAGTGAAATGAAAGGCAAATTTAATGTTCCAGGATTTCGAAAAGGTAAAGTACCTCGAAACATGATCGAAAAAATGTATGGAGCACAGGTTTTCTATGATGACGCGGCTAACAATATTATAAATGGAACTTTGGATAATGCAATTAAAGAAAATAATGTTGAGGTAGTTGCGCGACTTAAATACGGTGATATTCAAGTTGTTGAAATGAATACAGAAAAATGTATTTATAAAGCAACGATAACAGTGAGACCGCAAATTATTCTGGGTGAATATAAAAATTTGGAAATAGAAGCTGAAAAACTTGATGTTACGGATGAAGAAGTCAATGAATACATTGAGCAAGAAGCTGCCAAAAATGCTCGTGAAATTAAAGTAGAAGATAGAGAAATTAGACCTCAAGATATTGTGACTATTGATTTTGAAGGTTTTGTTGATGGGGAAGCTTTTGAAAATGGTTCTGCGGAAAATCATAGATTGGTGATTGGTTCAAAATCATTTATTCCAGGTTTTGAAGATCAACTGATTGGTAAAAATGTAGGTGATGAAGTAGAAGTGAATGTAACATTCCCAGAAGACTATCATGCCGAAGACTTAAAAGGAAAGGACGCAATGTTTAAAGTTAAAATAAAGGATTTATATTATACAGAGCTTCCTGAAATTAATGATGATTTTGTTGCGGACGTTTCTGAGTTTGATACTTTAGATGAATATAAAGAAGATATTAAGAAAAATATAGCCGAAACTAAAGCAAGTAATAGAAAGAATGAAATTACTAACAAAGTGATGCAAAAGGCTGCGGAAAACGCAACGTTTGAGCTTCCTGTAGAAATGGTAGATGAAGAAATAGAAAGAAATGTTGAACAATTTGCACAAAATATGCAAAAACAAGGTATAAACTTGGATCAATATTTAGAATATACTGACATTGACCGTGACAAATTTAAAGAAAATTTTAGAGAGCAAGCTGTAACGCAACTTTCAAATACTCTTATATTAGAAGAAATAGTAAAGCAAGAAAATTTAGAAATCAATGACGAAGATTTTGAGAAAGAATTAGAGCGTAGAGCGGTTCAATATCGTATGGAAATAGATCAGTTTAAAGAAAAGATAAATGATAATTATAAAGAATCAATAAAAAATGATTTAAAAATGCAAAAAGCAATTGACTTATTGGTAGAGACTGCAAAGATTATAGAAAATGAAAATAAAAATTAGGAGGGGATTATAATGCCATCAATTCCTATGGTAGTGGAGCAAACTAATAGGGGCGAACGATCTTATGATATTTACTCTAGATTATTAAAAGACAGAATAATTTTATTATGCGATGAAGTAAACCATGTTACCAGTTCTCTAACAGTAGCACAACTGTTATTCTTAGAAGCTGAAGATCCAGATAAAGATATTATGCTATATATTAATAGTCCTGGAGGTTCAATTGTGGATGGAATGGCTATATATGATACAATGCAATATATTAAGCCAGACGTATCAACAATTTGTATGGGTATGGCAGCTAGTATGGGAGCCTTTTTATTGGCAGGAGGACAAAAAGGTAAGCGTCTAGCATTGCCAAATGCAGAGATTATGATTCATCAGCCTCTCGGAGGAACAAGAGGGCAAGCGACAGATATTCAAATTCATGCTGAGCATATAATAAGAACTAAGGCAAAAATGAATCAAATATTATCAGCAAACACTGGTCAAACTTTAGAAAAAGTGGCGTTAGATACAGAAAGAGATTACTATATGACTGCGGCAGAAGCAAAAGAATACGGTATAATAGATAGAGTAATAGAGAAACTATAGCCAACAAACTGAGAAAAGAGGTGAAGTATGGCAAAAAATGACGGATATGAGCTTAAATGCTCATTCTGTGGAAAGAGACAAGATCAAGTAAAAAAATTAATAGCTGGTCCTAATGTATATATTTGTGATGAATGTGTAGATTTGTGTGCAGATATAATCGATGATGAGTACGAAGAAGACGATGAAATAGAACTTGAGATTGCAACAAATCTTACTCCAAAAATGATTAAGGAAAAATTGGATGACTATGTAATAGGTCAAGCAGATGCAAAGAAAGCTTTGGCTGTTGCTGTATATAATCATTACAAAAGAATTAATAATGTAATAGATAAAAATGATGGAGTTGAGCTTCAAAAAAGTAATATTTTATTATTAGGACCTACTGGTTCGGGAAAAACATTTTTGGCACAAACACTTGCAAAGATGCTTAATGTTCCTTTTGCAATAGCAGATGCGACCACGCTAACAGAAGCTGGGTATGTAGGAGAAGACGTTGARAATATTTTATTAAAACTTGTTCAAGCTGCCAACTATGATATTGATCGTGCTAAAATTGGTATTATTTATATTGATGAAATAGATAAAATTACAAGAAAGTCTGAAAATCCATCAATAACTCGAGATGTGAGTGGTGAAGGGGTGCAGCAGGCTCTGCTAAAAATATTAGAGGGAACTGTTGCATCTATCCCACCTCAGGGTGGAAGAAAACATCCGCATCAAGAATTTTTGCAACTAGATACGACAAATATATTGTTTATTTGTGGTGGAGCATTTGATGGAATAGATAAAATAATTGAAAAACGCACCGGTGAAAAAACAATTGGATTCGGAGCGACAGTAGTTAGTAAAAAGGAAAAAAGTATTGGTGAGCTTTTAAAAAAATTAGAGCCACAAGATTTATTAAAATTTGGATTAATACCAGAATTTGTAGGGCGTGTTCCTGCCATTGTTACTTTAGAAAATTTGGACGAAGAAGCGCTTAGACGAATTTTAACTGAGCCTAAAAATGCAATTATTAAGCAATATGCAAAACTATTTAAATTTGATGATGTTAAATTAGAGTTTACAATAGAAGCATTAGCAAAAGTTGCAAAATTAGCAATTGATCGACAAACAGGTGCTAGAGGTCTTCGGTCAATACTAGAAAATGTTATGAGAGACATTATGTTTGAAATTCCGTCTATGAGTGATACCCTAGATAAGGTTATTATATCGGAAGCAGTTATTGATGGTGCAGAGCCGGAATTAATTTATAAAACTTCAAAGAACAAAACCTTAGGCCCAGTATAAGACACGGATTTGACGTGTCTTTTTTTTGATTAGTGTTTTAAACCTAATTTTTTAGGCAATACTCCTTGTATTGAAGGAGGAATTGTATTTATGGAAAGTCTTATAATAGGAACCCAATTAATTTTTACAGGTATAGTTGGRATATATTTGTTKACACAATTTGCAAATAATAGAGTATCCACACCTATAACATATGAAGCTGAAAATATTAAATATAGAGAATTGCAACAAATGAGAAAAATTAGTCTGAGAGAGCCGTTAACAGAAAAAATGCGTCCTAGAAGTGAAGAAGATATAGTAGGGCAAGATGATGCGTTGTTGGCATTAAAAGCGGCCTTATGTTCGAAAAATCCACAACATATAATTATTTATGGAAGTCCCGGAGTTGGAAAAACTGCAGCATCGAGAATTGCATTGGATATTGCGAAAGCGCAGCCAAATTCACCGTTTACTAGAGATGCAAAGTTTGTAGAAATAGATGCAACGACTCTTAGATTTGATGAAAAAAGTGTAGCAGATCCATTGATTGGTTCAGTTCATGACCCCATATATCAAGGTGCCGGTAATTATGGAAGTGCGGGAATACCAAATCCAAAAGAAGGAGCTGTTACAAAAGCACATGGGGGAGTATTATTTATTGATGAAATAGGTGAGTTACATTCTATTCAAATGAATAAGTTATTGAAAGTATTAGAAGATAGAAAAGTTAATTTTGATAGTATTTATTATAATGAAAAGGATAAGAATATTCCTAGACATATACACGATATTTTTCAAAATGGATTGCCAGCAGATTTTAGACTGATAGGAGCAACTACAAGAGATAAAAGTGAAATTCCCCCTGCGTTGCGTTCGAGATGTATAGAGATTTCATTTCAAGATTTAAAGTATGCTCATATAGTGGAAATAATTAGAAGAATAATAGCTAGAGAATATATTAGGGTAGAAAATGGTGTAGCAGAAACAATTGCAGAACATGTAAATAATGGACGGGATGCGATATCAATTTTGCAAATGGCGATGAATAAGGTGGCACTGTCAAATCAAGAAAGTGTTACCAAAAAAGATGTGGAGTGGGTTATTAAATCTGGTGGATATGTCTCTTTGAGACCTAAACAAATACAAAGTAGAATGCAAATTGGAAAAGTTAATGGACTGTATGTAACAGAGAATGGCAGTAGTGGAATACTACTTATTCAATGTATAATGCAAAAAGTGGAAAAAGGTAGAGGAAGTATAAAAATTTCAGGGATAGTAGAAGAAGAAGAAATTCAAAAAAGTAACAGTTCTGTAAAGCGAACAAGTATGGCAAAATCTTCTTTGGATACTGTACTTACTATTTTTAAAACCATGTTTGATATACCCATAGAAGATTATTATATTCATCTTACTTTTCCTAACAGTACTCCAACTGATGGTTCTTCTGCTGGGATAGCTATATTTTGTGTTATATACTCTGTGCTTTTTAAAAAACCGATAAATTCGAATATTGTTTTTACAGGAGAGTTGACAATATACGGAGAAGTATATCCGGTGGGAGGAGTCAGTAACAAAATACAAGCGGCAATAGATGCGGGAGCAAAAAAAATATTTATCCCAGAAGAAAACATTAGTACACTTTATAATGACTATGATATAGATATATATCCTGTTAATAATATACAAGAAATAATAGAAGAAATATTTTCTATGCCGGTATTAGAAAAGTTAATTAAATTTGAACAAAGGATGAATTAAATGAATATTACAAAATCAGAATTAATTATAACTGCAGGAAATAAGAAACAATTTCCGGATAACAATCAGATAGAAATTGCATTTGCTGGAAAGTCCAATGTTGGAAAATCGTCTCTTATAAATGTATTAATAAATAGGAAAGCACTTGCCAGAACAAGTTCAACGCCTGGAAAAACACAAACAATAAATTTTTATAATATACAAGATAAATTTAACTTTGTAGATTTGCCAGGATATGGATATGCAAAAGTATCCAAAACTTTGAGAGAAAGCTGGGGTAAATTTATAGAGGATTATCTGGGTAAGAGATCTTCTCTTAAGCAAGTTGTTTTATTGATAGATATTCGACATGCTCCTTCAGAAAATGACAAATTGATGTATAACTGGATTTCTTTTTTTCATGATAATGTATTGGTTGTTGCAACAAAAGTAGATAAAATCAAAAGAAGTCAAATTGCGAAACATATATCTATAATTAAAAGTGTATTGCAATTAAGAACTACTGACAGAATAATTCCCTTTTCAGCTGCAACGAAAGTAGGTAAAGAAGAAATTTGGGAATTACTTGATAGTATTGAAGAAATGGAGTAGCTAATGAAAAATAATGAAGATATTTATTTACAATCTGGAAAACTTAATTTAAATTATTTGGATAGTACTCACCGAAAAAAGATGAGTGTTAAGCGYGATTCAGAGAAGGTTGAATATGAGAGACCATATCTTGATGATTCGATTAAAAATTTATTGGAAACTATGAGTGAATATGTAAGAGAAGAAAATTTAAGTTTGAGTAAGGAAAAAGAGAATATAAGTACACAAGAGCAAACTTTAAGAGAGCATATAGAGAAAAAAAAGGCAATTAAGTTAGTAGATATATCATCTTCAAAAACTGCTCCTCAAAGTGAGCAAAAACAAGAATCTAGAAATAAAGAAGAAATAGAAGCTATAGAGCTTAAAAATAAAGTGAAAAAATCTAAAGCATCAAGAAATAAAGAAAAAAAAGATATAGAATTTGAAAATAAGATAGAGAAATCTAAAATATCCGAAAATGAAGATATAGAATTTGAAAATAAGATGGAGAAATCTAAAGCATCAAAAAATAAAGAGAAAGAAGATATAGAACTTAAAAATAAGGTGGAGAAACTTAAAGTATCCAAAAATAAAGAAAAAGAAGATATAGAACTTAAAAATAAGGTGGAGAAACCTAAAGCATCCAAAAATAAAGAAAAAGAAGATATAGAACTTAAAAATAAGGTGGAGAAACCTAAAGCATCCAAAAATAAAGAAAAAGAAGATATAGAACTTAAAAATAAGGTGGAGAAACTTAAAGTATCCAAAAATAAAGAAAAAGAAGATATAGAACTTAAAAATAAGGTGGAGAAACTTAAAGTATCCAAAAATAAAGAAAAAGAAAATATAAAATTTGAAAATAAAGTGACAAAATCTAAAACATCCAAAAATAAAGAAAAAGAAGATACAGAAGTTGAAAATAAAAAAGTACCATTTGTATTATTTGGTAGAGAAATATTGCAAAATGTAGTTAATGACAAAGGTGAATTAATTGCTAGGGTTGGTGATTTGATTAATGAAGAATTATTAAATATAGCAATTAATAGTGATTGTATTATACAATTGTTATTAAAGACTTACCCTACTTGATTATATATGCTATAATTACATAGCTTAGAGAAAAGGAGGAACAAATGCGTATTCGCTTAATGATATCAATTTTATATTTAATTTTAGGTATTATGTCAGTCTATACTAATGTAATAATATTTTTTATTCCGTTGTTAACGTTACCATTGATAAGATTTCATGTAGGGACTAAACTTTCAAGAGAATATATTTTGTTGGATATTGTAATTGCTTTTATTATGTATTTTGCGTCAAATTCAGTACTAAACTGTGTAATATATATTACGTTGATAATCCTGCCAGCGTATAGTATAATAAAAGAGCAGGAGAAAGAATCAATAAATTATCCGAAATTAATATTTTTAACAGGGACGATTATTTGGGGTGGATTGTTAGTTCAGGGTGAATTAATGAAATACTATGGATATAGCTATTAT
>NZ_ABEQ01000074.3 GCF_000171335.1 Candidatus Epulonipiscium viviparus | reverse complement strand
ATTTTTATTGTTTTGGGTACAATGAGTTATAATGTGCGGATAAATGATGAATTGCAAGCACTGACGATGACAGCGTTGAAAGAAATTTCGTTAAAACAGCAGTTTATTTTAAATGAAGATATAAATTCAAATTCTGAACTACTAAATTTATTGGCAACTACAGTGGGTGCTTCTTCAAATATGGATATTGAGACAACGTTAGAATATATAGATATTGTAGAAGAAATATCTTCCTTTAAGCACATAAATATTGTTGGAGTTGATGGTATTGGTATCACAGTTAATAATGAAAAAATAGACATTTCAAATGAGCCGTATTTTACAGAAATGATAAACGGAAACTACATTTCAAATATAATCACATCAAGTTTTTCGAATGAAGATGTTATCATGTTATCAATACCAATAGAAAAAAATGGGAAAATTCAAGGTTATGTAGCAGGAGAATATAATATTTCTAATCTTGAAAGTTTATTAACGTCTGCTTTTGATGGTCAAAGTTTTATATTTGTACTGGATGCGACAGGAGCAATTATTGCGCAGCATACAAATGAACTTACTCAGCCTAAAGTTAACATGTTTGAAATTTTTAAAGATCAGGATTTAACAGATAAAGTGCTTGATGCGATGCAAAAAGGTGAATCTACGAATGTAGTTTATACTTTTAATGAAGATACTCGAATAGGTGAAATTTGTCCAATTAATTTTAATGGTTGGTCGCTAATATACATCTTGCCAGAGCAGGTTATTGATGATTATACTCAAAATATAATGGAACAAGTAAATTTATTCACTTTCGGTATGGTTATTGTATTAGTTCTTCTTGTATTTATAACTTCTTTTGCGCAAAGGAATACATTTAATACTATTCGTATGTTGGCTTATTATGATGAATTGACAGGTCTGCCTAATTTAGTTAAATTTAAAATGGAGGCTAATCAACTTCTCGTGGATAATCCAGACAAAGATTTTAGTATAGTAAAGTTAGATATCAACAATTTTAAAGCCATTAATGAATTATATGGGCATGATACTGGAAATAAAGTATTACGTGCATTAGCAGATGTTGTACATACTGATGAGATCCCGAACTATACTTACGCCAAGATTGCAGTAGACGAATTTCTGCTCTTGGGACCAAGTGAATTTTTTTCAGATCTAAGTAATGAGCTGAGTTTAGATGAGAATAAATTTAAAGAGGCGGTTTCGTTTATACCTTTCCATCATATAAAACTTATTTATGGAAGATATAAAATAGAAGAAGATGAAAATGATATTGATAAGATTATTGCGAAGGTTGATATTGCCCACAAAACAGCCAAATCGAAAAAGAACATATATTTTTGTGATTATGATGAGAATTTCAAAAAAACTATGTTAAAAGCAGCGGAAATAACCAATAAGATGGAAGTGGCTCTTGAGCACAAAGAATTTAAAGTTGTTCTGCAGCCTAAGTATGACACTATAACCGAACAACCTGTTGGAGCGGAGGCTTTAGTGCGTTGGATAGAAGATAATGGAAAGATGATTTTTCCAGACGAATTTATTCCGTTATTTGAAAGCAATGGATTTATTACAAAATTAGATAAGTATATGCTAGAAGAAGTTTGTATCTTAATTAGACAGTGGATCGATAATGGTATAACCCCTATTCCTATTTCAGTAAACTTCTCTAGAGTGCACATCAATAATCCTAATTTTACTAGCGAAATTAAGGCAATTATAGATAAGTATAATGTAAACACAAAATATATCGAGATTGAGTTAACAGAAAGTACAATACTAGATAATGAATCTGAATTAAAAACAATTTTCGAAAATTTTAAAACAAGCCACCTTGTAATAGCGATGGACGATTTTGGCTATGGATATTCTTCATTAGGGTTTTTAAAAGATTTTGATGTGGACATAATTAAATTAGACAGAAGCTTTTTTAGTTTTGATGCCGACAATGAAAGAAGCCGTATAGTTATTAGAAATATTGTGAAGATGGTTAAAGAATTGGGCGTAGTTGTGGTAGCAGAAGGAGTTGAAACTAAAGAACAACTAGATTTCTTGAAGTCAACAAGATGTGATATGGTTCAGGGTTATTATTTCTCAAAACCTATTCCAATAAAAGATTTTAATAAAAATATTTTAGGGGCCGATTTCTAAATGAAATTGGCTTTTTGAGAATTTAACGAGTGGAGGAATTTATGGACGAAAGTAGTTTAATTAAACGAGCTCAAAGTGGTGATGTTGGGGCTTTTGAGGTACTTATAAAAAATTATGAAAGTACAATTTATCGGATATGTTTTAAAGTTTTAAAAAACGAAGCTGATTCGTTTGATGCTGCACAAGAAGTATGTATTAAAATTTGGAAACAACTGGGTAAATTTGAAGAAAAATCTAAATTTAGCACTTGGGTATATAGAATTGCAACAAATCAATGTTTGGATATACTAAGAAAGGGTAAGAATAAGAAAGTTGTTTCTATTAATCAAAACGAAGAATGGGCTTTGGAACTTGAAGATACAAAGATTAATATTGAAAAGCAAGTTGAAGATGCAGAGAGACTGAGAATATTAAAAAGTGCGCTAGATGAATTGAAAAAAGAATACAGTGAGATTATAATCTTAAAAGATGTAAAAAACTTAAGTTATGAAGAAATAGCAACCGAGAAAAATATTTCGTTAGGTACAGTTAAATCAAGATTATTTAGAGCTAGGAATGCATTAAAAAATATTTTGAAACAGGACAAGGAACCTTTTAGAAGCTTTTGGCGTCATAATAATAGAAAGGAGGGGTTATAATGAAATGTGATTTGGAACAATTGTCTTTGTATATAGATGAAGAACTTGAACCATCTCAAAGGTTGGAAATAGAAGAACATTTAAAAACTTGTGATGATTGTCAAAGTAATTTGCAGTTGTTGCTCGAGATAAAAGAACAATTATCGATGCTGGATGAAGTGCCTTTACCAGATAATTTTCATAGTGAACTTATGAATAAAATAGCCCCTAAAAAACATAATTATACAAAATATTATTTATCAGCAGCTAGTGTTTTAGCAATTTGTGTAGTAGGAATTAGTACATTCTTTAATCAACCTGCAGAGCAAAGCCCTGTTCCTATGATGTATAGCACCCCTCCAGTTGCAGCGAGAAATATTCCGAGCGAGGAAGAGCATCTGGGTAATCCTGTTAGCTATATTGTGGAATTAAATGCTCCGAATAAAGATGTAGTTGATAAATTACGACGAATTTTAGATGAACAAGAACTAAATTATTTTGACATGAGTATTGATGGAGTTCTTCATTATATTATAAATAGTGAATCTGATTATGCTATTTTAGCGGACTATCTTAGAGAAAATGCAAGTGATTTTAATCAAACTCCTGTGTTAGATTCTCTAATTGATCCTGTGATGATAGAATTAATTATTCATTATCCTTGACAGAATAATTTAGGTTTGCTAAATTTATAACAGACGAGAAGATTTTTTGTCTATGGCAAAGAGTCTTTTTTTTTGGAGGTATAAGATGGAAAAAACAATGCAAGAAATTGTTGCAATAGCAAAATCAAGAGGATTTGTATATTCTGGATCTGAAATATATGGAGGACTCGCTAATACTTGGGACTACGGTCCATTAGGTGTTGAATTAAAAAATAATATAAAAAGAGCTTGGTGGAAAAATTTTATTCAAAAAAATCCATTAAATGTTGGAGTAGACTGTGCAATATTAATGAATCCTGCTGTTTGGAAAGCTAGTGGGCATTTAGGAGGATTTTCTGATCCTCTTATGGATTGTAAGTCTTGCAAAGAAAGATTTAGAGCGGACAAAATTATAGAAGATTACATGAAAGAAAATGGTGTAGAAGAAATAGTTGATGGCTGGTCAAATGAGAAAATGCAAGATTATATTAAAGAAAATAATATAGAATGCCCTTCTTGTCATGCGCATAACTTTACCGATATTAGGCAATTTAATTTGATGTTTAAAACTTTTCAAGGAGTTACTGAAGACTCTAAAAATACGGTATATCTTCGCCCAGAAACTGCTCAAGGAATTTTTGTCAATTTTAAAAATGTGCAGAGAACTTCTCGTAAAAAGATTCCGTTTGGTATTGGTCAAATTGGCAAATCGTTTAGAAATGAAATTACTCCGGGAAATTTTATTTTTAGAACTCGAGAGTTTGAACAAATGGAACTTGAATTTTTCTGTAAACCGGGTACTGAATTAGAATGGTTTGTAACCTGGAAAAATATCTGTAAAAGTTGGTTATTAAATCTTGGAATAGACGAAAAAAGCATTCGTATGCGAGATCATGCTAAAGAAGAACTTTCTCATTACAGCAATGCGACTAGCGATATCGAATTTAAATTTCCGTTTGGATGGGGTGAGCTTTGGGGTATTGCCAGTCGTACTGATTATGATTTAAAGCAGCATATGGAGCATTCTGGTGAAGACATGAATTATTTTGATCCGACTACAAACGAAAAGTATATTCCGTATTGTATAGAACCGTCTCTTGGTGCAGATAGAGTTACTTTGGCATTTTTATGCGAAGCATATTGCGAAGAATCATTAGAAGATGGAGATAGCAGAAATATTTTTAAATTTCATCCTGCGCTGGCTCCTGTAAAGGCGGCTATTCTTCCTTTGTCAAAAAAACTTTCTGAACAAGCACTAAATATTTATAATATGCTATCAGATCATTTTAATGTTGAATATGATGAAGCTGGATCTATTGGCAAAAGATATCGTAGGCAAGATGAAATTGGAACTCCATTTTGCATCACATATGATTTTGATTCTAAAGATGATAATTCGGTTACAATTCGTGATAGAGATTCTATGAAGCAAGAACGTATAAATATAAAYGAAATATTGAAATATATTACAAAAAAAATAGATAATTAAGAGCCTATACAAATRATATTTTTTGGTATAAAATATGAAACGACAAAATAATTTTTATTGGAGGTAATATAAAATGGCACATAAATGGGTCTATATGTTTAAAGAAGGGGATATGAATAAAAATCTTCTAGGAGGAAAGGGTGCAAATCTATGTGATATGACTAAACTAGGCTTGCCAATTCCACAAGGCTTTATTGTGACAACCGAAGCGTGTACTGAATATTATAACAATGATAAAAATTTATCAAAGGACATAATTGATCAAATTAARTCATCTCTAACTCAGTTAGAAGAAATTTCGGGCAAAAAATTTGGAGATACACAAAATCCTCTACTTGTATCAGTTCGTTCGGGAGCTAGAATTTCTATGCCTGGTATGATGGACACAGTTTTAAATTTAGGTTTAACAGATGTTTCTGTTGAAGGATTGGCAAAGAAAACTGGCAACCCTAGATTTGCGTATGACTCATATAGAAGATTCATACAGATGTTTTCAGACGTAGTAATGGAGCTTCCTAAATCTAGATTCGAAGTTATAATAGATGAACTTAAAGAAAAGAAAGGTGTAAAATTAGACACAGAACTTGATGCCGATGACTTAAAAGAAATGGTAGTTAAGTTTAAAGAATTTTATAAAAAAGAGCTTGGTAAAGATTTCCCTCAAGATCCAGAGACACAGTTACTAGAAGCCGTACAAGCAGTGTTTAGATCGTGGATGAACTCTCGTGCGATAGCTTATAGACGTATGAATGATATACCTTCTGATTGGGGTACTGCTGTAAACGTTCAGATGATGGTATTTGGTAATATGGGAGAAACATCTGGTACTGGTGTTGCCTTTACAAGAAATCCTTCGACTGGAGAAAAGTTGATTTATGGAGAATATCTAATTAACGCACAAGGAGAAGACGTTGTTGCGGGTGTTAGAACTCCTCAACCTATTAGCCATCTAGAGCAAGATATGCCAGAAGTATATAAAGAGTTTATGGCGATTGCGAACAAACTTGAGGATCATTATAGAGATATGCAAGATATGGAGTTTACTGTTGAGGATACAAAACTTTACTTCTTACAAACTAGAAATGGTAAAAGAACGGCTGCGTCTGCTCTTAAGATTGCAGTTGAGCTAGTTAAAGAAGGTATGATTACTGAAAAAGAAGCTGTTCTTCGTGTTGAACCTAAACAATTAGATCAATTACTTCATCCTACTTTTGATGTTACGGCTCTTAAGCAAGCTAAGACAATTGGAAAAGGTTTACCTGCCTCTCCAGGAGCTGCCACAGGAAAAGTTTACTTCACTGCAGAAGATGCTAAAGCTGCAGCTGCCAGAGGTGAAGCTGTTATATTGACAAGACTAGAAACTTCTCCGGAAGATATTGAAGGAATGCATGCATCTAAAGGTATATTGACTGTACGCGGAGGAATGACAAGCCATGCGGCTGTTGTTGCACGTGGTATGGGTACTTGCTGTGTATCTGGTTGTGGAGAAATTAAAATTAATGAACACGATAAGTCTTTCACTTTAGACGGAAAAACTTATAAAGAAGGCGACTATATTTCTCTTGATGGTTCAACTGGAAATATCTATGGAGAACAATTAAAAACTGTTGAAGCAGAAATTAGTGGTGATTTTGAAAAGTTTATGAAGTGGGCTGATGAATATAGAACTATGAAAGTTAGAACTAATGCGGACACTCCAGCTGACGCAGCAAAAGCGGTTGAGTTTGGTGCAGAAGGAATTGGACTTTGCCGTACAGAGCATATGTTCTTTGAAGAAGACAGAATTAAAAAAGTTCGAAAAATGATTGTAGCTAAAGAAGTTGAAGAAAGAAAAGCAGCTCTTAAAGAATTATTGCCTCTTCAAAAAGGTGACTTTATTGGAATATATGAAGCGATGGGTGAAAGACCTGTAACTGTTAGACTACTAGACCCGCCACTACATGAATTCTTGCCTACAGATAAAGCTGATATCGAGGAAATTGCAAAAGAGATTGGCGAAACTTATGAAAGCCTGCAAGCTACTATTGATAGTTTACACGAGTTTAACCCTATGATGGGTCACCGTGGATGCCGACTATCTGTATCTTATCCAGAAATTGCAGACATGCAAGCTAGAGCTATTATAGAGGCTGCAATCGAAGTGAAGAAGTCTAAGGGATATAATATTGTTCCAGAAATTATGATTCCTCTTGTTGGAGATAAAAAAGAACTTGAATATGTTAAGGATATTATTGTAGCAGCAGCAGACGATGTAATTGCTAAATCTGGTATTGAACTTAAATATCTAGTTGGTACAATGATTGAGATTCCAAGAGCTGCTTTATTGGCAGATCAAATTGCTGAAGAGGCTGCTTTCTTCTCTTTCGGAACTAATGACTTAACACAAATGACTTTTGGATTTTCTCGTGATGATGCTGGTAAATTCCTAGAAGATTACTACGCAAGAGGAGTTTATGAATCTGATCCATTTGCAAGACTTGATCAAACTGGAGTGGGTCAGTTAATAGAAATAGCAGTTGAAAAAGGACGCAAAACTAGACCAGATATTAAGCTTGGCATTTGTGGAGAACATGGTGGAGATCCATCTACAATCGAATTCTGTCAAAAAGTGGGCTTAAATTATGTATCTTGCTCACCATTTAGAGTTCCAATTGCTAGACTAGCAGCGGCTCAAGCAGCGATAACACAATCTAAGTAAATTATTTAAAAAGGACATGCAAGTTGGTGTCCTTTTTTGATCTTAAAGTGTTTAGTTAATAACTGTTCTTTTTTTTGTGAAAAATGAATATTAAAGGCAGATTATAAATATATATAAAAAGAACATCATTTTTAGTATACATAATAATTTGAACTCTAGTCACGATTCTACACTTTATATCATTAACATATATTGTTAAATGAATAAGTTAGATTGTATAAAATGTATATCATATCCAAAATATGGATATGATATATTATAACTAAAAGATTTAGTAAGGGTATAATCCGCTGAATATATAAAAAAATTAAACTGTTATTATATTTTTCTTTTTAGTTGTCAATACTATATAAGAGAAAAAAGAGGAAATGTGACAATGATGATTATATTGTTGAGATAGGAAGGAACATATGTATTTTGCGGAAGATTTTATTGAAAAAATTAGAACTTATATTGATATTGTCTCACTAATTTCTGAGTACACTAATTTAGTGAAAAAAGGAGCCTCTTCTTATATAGGCAAATGTCCTTTTCATAACGAAAAAACTCCGTCATTTGTAGTAAGTGAAGATAAGCAAATGTATTATTGTTTTGGTTGCGGAGTGGGTGGTAATGTAATAACCTTTATGATGGAGAAAGAAAATTTGTCGTTTGGAGAGGCTATAGAAAGTCTTGCAATAAGAGCTAATATTCCTCTTGAATATGATAATAGTAGAATAAACAATAATCGTGAGGCTTTTTTTAAAAAAGATGTTATTTTTGACCTTTATAAAAAAGCGGCACGTTTTTATTATTATAATTTAACTAGAAATACCCCAGAGTATGTGAGGCAATATCTTGTAGATAGAGGGATTAATAAAGACTCTATAAAGATATTTGGTCTTGGTTTTTCACCGAATTCTTTCAATGCATTATACAAGTATCTAAGATCAGAGGGTGTCACAAATGAACTTTTAGTAGAGAGTGGACTTTGTGTTTTAAATCATAATAGTGGATTAATTTATGATAGATTTGTAAATAGACTAATGTTTCCTATATTTAGTCCCACAAAAAAAGTAATCGCATTTGGAGGAAGAGTGTTTGGAAATGAAAATCCTAAATATCTTAATTCTTCCGAAAACTTAATTTTCCATAAAAGTAATAATCTGTATGGTTTAAATTTGGCTAAAATGAAAAATCATGAATATTATATATTAGTAGAGGGATATATGGACGTTATTGCTATGCATAGAGAAGGATTTACTAATACCGTGGCATCACTGGGAACAGCATTTACCGAAAGCCAAGCAAAGCTTCTAAAAAGATATACTGATAATATAGTAATCATTTATGATAGTGATAATGCAGGACAAAAAGCAACTTTAAAAGCTAGTAAAATTTTGAGAGATGAAGGGTTTAGTGTAAAAATTTTAGAATTGAATGGAGCTAAAGACCCTGATGAATTTTTAAAAAAGTATGGAAATGAAAAATTACAAAATGCCATAACTGTTGCTAACAGTGATATATGGTATAAAATTACAAAAATCCAAATGTTGTATGATTTAAATAACTTGCCTGAAAAAATTAAGTTTTTAGAGCAAATTTCATCTATTATTGCCAATTTACAAAATTCTATTGAACAGCAGCTATATATTGATGAAATATCAACAAGATTTAATGTAAATAAATCAGCAATAGAAATAGAAATAAAAAAGAGAATTGTTAATACTAAAGAAAATAAAATTGTCTATGAAAACCATTCTAAGAAAAGCGATATTGAAGTCGATTTATTATCAGTGCTATATCATACTCCTACTATATATGATAGCATTTCGGAATATGTATTTCCAGAATTATTTACAGAAGGGGTAAAACGAAATATAGCTATAAGTTTAATTAATGACAGATCAATTGATACAGCTTTGTTAAATAAAAAATACCCTAATGTAGAAGACCAAAAAATTATCTCCTCTATTATAATTGGTAAAGATGGTATATATAAAGAAAAATTTGTTTTATATAAGATAGTTACTGATGCAATTAAGATACTTAACAATGCGTATTATATAGAACAACTGAAAAATCTTAGTGCCAATCCAGAAAAAATACAACATTTAATGAAACTAAGAAATAGCATAGTGAAATTGAATATTGTTCCAAAAAATGGTTAAAATAGTAGACGATGAAAGGAATGTGAGAATATTGAAAGATGAACTGCAACAGCAACAAAAAATGACATTTAAGATTAGACTAGACCAACTTTTAGTGTTAGCTAAGGATAAAAATGGAGTGTTAGAGCAAAAAGATATAACAGATGCCTTTTTAGACTTAGAGTTAGAGCCAACAAAAATTGAACAGGTATATGAATTTTTAGAAGCTCAAAGTATTGATATTATAGGTGAGATTTCTAATATTGAGAACGAAAACCTAAACGAAGATATTATTGATTTTACTTTACCTGAAGGTGTAAGTATCGATGATCCAGTTAGGATGTATCTAAAAGAAATTGGCAAAGTTCCACTCCTTTCAGCTGACGATGAAATTAAGCTTGCAAAACGTATGGAATCTGGTGATGAAGAAGCTAGAAAGCGACTTGCAGAAGCTAATCTCAGATTGGTAGTTAGTATAGCAAAAAGATATGTCGGTCGGGGAATGTTATTTTTAGATTTAATTCAAGAAGGGAATTTAGGATTAATTAAAGCTGTTGAAAAGTTTGATTATACAAAAGGCTATAAATTTAGTACCTATGCAACTTGGTGGATTAGACAAGCAATTACAAGAGCTATTGCTGATCAAGCCAGAACAATTCGAATTCCTGTTCATATGGTAGAAACTATAAATAAATTAATGCGAATACAAAGACAATTACTACAAGAATTGGGGCGTGATCCACAACCTGAAGAAATTGCAAGAGAAATGGAATTGAGTGTAAATAAAGTGAGAGAGATTATGAAAATTTCCCAGGAACCGGTGGCTTTGGAAACTCCTATTGGAGAAGAAGAAGACACTAATTTGGGAGATTTTCTTGCAGATGAAGATGCACCAGCTCCTGCAGAAGCGGCAGCGTTTACTCTCTTAAAAGAACAATTGATAGAAGTTTTGGATACTTTGACTGACAGAGAACAAAAAGTATTAAAATTAAGATTTGGTCTAGATGATGGGCGTGCTAGGACGTTAGAAGAAGTTGGGCGTGAATTTAACGTCACTCGTGAACGTATTAGACAAATTGAGGCTAAAGCTCTTAGAAAGCTTCGTCATCCTAGTAGAAGTAAAAAATTACGAGATTATTTGGAATAAGAGAAGTTGTTTTGCAACTTCTTTTTTTTATAAAGAAAGTGAGATATATGACAAAAAGATTATTAGAAATAGCAAATGCAGTGAATAAAGGTGCACGAGTAGCAGATATAGGGACTGATCATGGATTGGTTCCTAAATATTTAATAGAAAATGATATTGCAAGCTTTGTGCTAGCTTGTGATATAAATTTAGGTCCATTACAACGAGCTAGACAGTATATTGGTGATACTAAGAACATTGAAATTAGGCAGAGTAATGGACTTTCAAATATAAAAATGGAGGATAATATTGATACTGTTATAATAGCTGGAATGGGTGGGCATCTTATAAAAGAAATATTATCTAGAGATTTTAATACTATAAAATTTATAAATAGGCTTATACTATCACCACAAAATGCACAAAATAACATAAGAAAATTTTTACATTCCATTGATTTTAAAATTGTTGATGAAATTTTTATAAAAGATATGTCTAAATTCTATGTTATAATAATAGCAGAAAGAGGAGTTCAATCATATACTAATGAATATGAATATGAATATGGTTTTTTGAATATCAAAACATTAAATATGGATTTTAGAGAATTTATAAGTCAGAAACAAAGTGCAATAATAAATATATTAAAACAGTTAGAACCCAATACTACTAGATATAATGAACTGCAAAATGAGCTGGAGGTTTTAAAATGTATACAATAGAAAAGATTATGCAGGTATTAGAAGAACTTGCGCCGCTGGATTTGGCTGAAGAATGGGATAATGTTGGTGTATTAATTGGCACAAATTCAAAACCGGTAAAAAAAATAATGTGTGCGCTTGATTTAAATGAGCAAATTGCAGATGAAGCCATTGCTGCAAGTGTGGATTGTATAATTACGCATCACCCATATATATTTACAGGGTTAAAGAAAATAGATTATGCAACATCAATTGGAAAAGTAATTCGTAAGTTGATTATCAACGATATTAGTTTAATTGCTATGCACACAAACTTAGATAAAACAAAAGATGGTATTAATGATATAATCTGTAAAGGATTAAATGTCGAAATAGTAAATGGAGATAATTTTTTAAGATGGGGAAAAATTAATTCAATAACTTTAAAAGATTTTATTACAAAGGTAAAAAATTTTTTTGATGCTCCTGTTATTAGAGTAATTGGATATAGTGACAAAAAAATAGAAGCTGTATCGATATGTTCTGGCAGTGGAGCAGAATTTATCAAGCAAGCTGCTAGTGTCAGCGATGTATATATTACAGGAGATTTAAAGTTTCATGAAGCTCAAGGAGCTATTGCAGAAGAATTAATTGTACTGGATGTAGGTCATTATAATAGCGAAAAAATCATAATCCCGTATCTTGTAGATTACTTAAAAACAAAACTGGATATAGAAGTTATCAGTACTAATATCTGTGCTGAAGTGTTTAAAACAGTGTAAAAAGAGTGTTCGTTGTGCAAAGGGGGAAAAGAGTATGGAAACTTACTTTGATTTGGCAAAAGAAAAGTATGCTGGGCAAAATGTATGTGCTTTTAAGGGAACAAAAGGACTTATTGAATTAGGAAATAAAATAGATGAATTGAATGTGACGCCGATATATTTAACGGATAAAGATGGAATGAGAATTTTTGAAAGAACTTGTACTTTTTTGATGATTGTAGCTACAAAACTATTGTTTAATGAACAAGTTATAATTAATCATCATATGTCTGGAGGATATTTTGGAGAATTTGTCAATTTAGATTTTAATGTGTCAAAAAATATCGGAGCAATCAAAGAAAAAATGTTGGAATTAATCGAAGCGGATTTGCCTATTGAAAAAGAAGTTGTACTTGTAGGAAAAGCAATAGATTTTTTTGAAAACACAGGTATGATTGATAAAAGCGAGCTTATTAAATATAGAAGAACTTCTACTATTAATACCTATAAATTGGAAGATGTTCAAGATTACTTTTATGGATATATGTTACCAAGTACAGGATGCATTAAATTATTTGATTTATATGCATATGGACACGGGTTTATGCTGTTGTTTCCAGATAAAAAAAATCCAGAAATATTGGCTGAAAAAAAGTATGAACCTCAATTATTTGAAGTATTTAAAGAATCCAAACAATGGGTTAGAATTTTGGGAGTGGATACAGTTGCCAAACTAAATGAAAAAATCGTTTCAGGTGAAATCGAAGAGTTAATTAGAATGCAAGAAGCTTTGCACGAAAAGAAAATTGCCAAAATCGCTGATCATATTCTATCATTTGGTACTAAAAAAGTTATATTAATAGCGGGTCCATCTTCTTCTGGTAAAACTACATTTTCTAAGCGACTTTGTGTTCAACTTAAGGTTAATGGAATGACTCCYGTGTTAATTTCTATGGATAATTATTTTGTAAATCGTGAATTTACACCAATCGACGAAAATGGTGATCTGGATTTTGATGATATTAAAGCTCTAGACACTGAATTATTTAATGAGCATCTAAAAGCATTGGTGGAAGGTAAAGAGGTAGAAATTCCTACATTTAACTTTAAATTAGGTAAACGAGAATACAAGGATGATTTTATTAAATTAAAGAGTGAAGATGTTTTGGTTATTGAAGGAATACACGCTTTAAATGAACAAATTAGCTCCAGCATTGAAAGAGATAAAAAGTATAAGATTTATGTAAGTGCACTAACTCAACTCAATATTGATAACCATAATCGAATTCCTACAACAGATACTCGACTTATGCGCAGAATGATTAGAGATAATACGTATCGCGGGATTAAGCCTGAAGTAACCCTATCTATGTGGCCTTCTGTTAGACGTGGTGAAGAAAGAAACATTTTCCCATTTCAAGAAGAAGCGGATATTATGTTTAATAGTGTTATGATATATGAACTTGCTGTGCTTAAACAAAAAGCAGAAGCACTATTATTCAGTATCAATAGAAATTCGCCTTATTTTGATGAAGCAAAGCGATTATTAAAATTTTTGGAGTATTTCTTAGGAATAGATACAAACGAAATTCCTTGTAATTCATTGTTGCGAGAGTTTATTGGAGGAGGTTGCTTAGAATGAGCGCGCAAAAGAGGATACGATTTTTGTCGTATCTTTTTTTTTTTAATTTACTTAATTTTACAAATTATACGAATATTATGGTATACAATAATTAAAAAGGATAACGAGGGAAATTATGCAAGTAATTTACATTGATGTATTATTTTTTATTAATTTTATTATGGATATTTTTATATTTTTCACAGGAAGCTTGCTTTATATTAGGGTGCCTTTTAAAAAATTATTGCTAGCTAGTACTATTGCGGCACTTTTGTCCTGTTTAGTAATAATCTTTCCAAATTTAGAAAGGCTTTCTTTTAATTTATATTATATTTTCCTCCCTTGTATTCCTATAATTTTGTTATATGGGACAAAAAATTTTTTTAAGGCATATTTAATAAATTTTTTATGTGCTTGTATAATAGGTGGAGTTGCTCTTAGCGTTTACTTTCAGTGTAGTTTTGTAATGGGTAATGAAGCATCTTTAATCTTAACAATATTATGTGGAGCAGTCATTTCTTTTCTAACTTATTACTTTTTAATTGCCATAAGAAAAAAATTTTTGCTTATTGTTGGTGAAGCTTATATGTCGTTTGAATTATATGGTAATACAGTTAATCTAAAAGGGATAGTGGATACTGGAAATACTCTTTATACAGTTTTTTCAAAAGAACCTGTGGCGATTGTGCAACTGGATAAGGTTAGGAAATTTTTAGCAATAGAACTATTAGATTTTATTGAGGAAATTGATGCTGGAAAAGAATCTTTGAGAATGTTGGATAAAGCTTCTCTTATACCATTTAATAGTGTAGGTTGCAAGAGTGGGTTAATTGTAGGAGTAAAGGTTAGTAATGTAACAGTAAAACGAGGAAGTAAAATATATGTACATAGGAATGCAATTATTGGACTGTCATCAGAACTTTTTAAAGAAGATATTAATGTGCTTATACATCCAGATTTAGTAAACTAGGAGGCGATTTATGTGGGTATTTTTAACAAAGTGGTGAATCTTGCTCAAAATACGTATTTCAAAATATTGAAAAATCAAATAGGGCAAATTCATTATATCGGGGGGAGTGAAGTACTGCCTGCTCCGTTAAGTAAAGAGGAGGAGAACGAACTTTTAATGCAAATGATAGAGTACCCTGATGATGATGAAAAAATTAATGAAATTAAAAAAATTTTGATAGAACGAAACTTAAGATTAGTAGTATATATCGCAAAAAAATTTGAAAATACTAACAAAGGGATGGAAGATCTAATTTCTATTGGATCTATTGGTCTTATTAAAGCGATTAATACGTTTAAACCGGATAAAAAAATTAAACTTGCAACCTACGCATCTCGGTGTATTGAAAACGAAATTTTAATGGATATAAGACGTACTAACAAACTAAAAGTAGAAGTATCAATCGATGAACCACTCAATACCGATTGGGATGGCAATGAGTTGCTTCTTTCTGATATATTGGGCACTGACTTTGATTCTGTCTATCGAAACATAGAGGACGAGGTAGATAAAGCATTGCTAAATACAGCTCTTGGTCAACTGAGTACACGTGAGCGAGAAATTGTGGAGCTTAGATATGGTTTTAAAAATGAAGGAAAAGAAAAAACTCAAAAAGAAGTAGCAGATATGCTAGGTATCTCGCAGTCTTATATATCAAGGCTTGAGAAGAAAATCATCGGTCGCTTAAAAAAAGAAATGAAAAAAATGAGCTAAAACATGTATAATTTGCCATGAGGTGGGTATCCTATATCTAAGGCTAATAAGACAACTTTTAAGGAACGACGAGGAGGATTCTACATGGCAATTAATAAAGTCGAGATTTGTGGTGTTAATACCGCTAAATTACCCACCCTAACCAATCAACAAAAGGAACATTTATTTGAGTTGATTGGAGCTGGAGATAATATGGCTAGAGAAGAATATATTCGTGGTAATTTAAGACTTGTACTTAGTGTAATACAGCGGTTTAATAATCGAGGTGAACATGTAGATGATTTATTTCAGGTAGGATGCATTGGTCTTATTAAAGCGATTGATAATTTTGATACTACTCAAGGAGTAAAGTTTTCTACTTATGCAGTACCAATGATTATTGGTGAAATTAGAAGATATTTGAGAGATAACAATGCAATTAGAGTAAGCCGCTCACTACGAGACACTGCATACAAAGCTTTACAAGTAAAAGAAAAATTACTACGACAAAATTCAAAGGAACCAACAATCGAAGAGATTGCTGCGGTTCTAGAAATTGCAACAGAAAATATTGTATTTGCACTAGATGCTATTCAAGATCCAATCTCATTATTTGAACCAGTATATCATGATGATGGAGATGCTTTATTTATTATGGACCAGGTAAGTGATGAAAAATCTCAAGATGATATTTGGTTAGAAAATATTGCGTTAAAAGAAGCTATGAAGAGACTAAACGATAGAGAAAAGCATATTTTAACGTTACGCTTTTTTGCAGGTAAAACACAGATGGAAGTGGCAGATGAAATAGGGATTTCACAAGCTCAAGTTTCGA
>NZ_ABEQ01000075.3 GCF_000171335.1 Candidatus Epulonipiscium viviparus | reverse complement strand
TATAATATACAAAATTAAACTAAAGAGGTGAAATTTATGACCGAAATGACTCACGTTTTTGTTGGCACTGCGACTGCGTTGGCCCTAACAGCCAACACTCCAGAATCTATTGTTACTGCGTTAATCGGCGGTGCTGTAGGCGGTATAATCAGCGACTTAGAGATTTGGTCAACTCCGCAATCTAGGCGATCACAATTTATGGTTGCTGGACTAGTGGTTATATTATTAATGATTGATTTTTTGTTAAAAGGTTCCATTTGGCACTACAATCAATCTAAGCAATCAACTGCTGCAATGCTTGGAATTATTACCTTTTGTGCCCTGGCAGTGCTCGGCCTATTTAAAAAGAATATTAGGCATTCATTGTTGTCGTTGCTTGTGTCTTCTATTTCAATATTTTTCTTTTGCGCACCAATTTTACCCTCATTCATCGTTGGGTTTATTGCTCATCTAGCTTTAGATATTCTAAACCAGAGTCCAGTCTTCATATTTTATCCTCACCGTCGAGGCATCAATCTAAACCTCTGCGCTCCGGATCGACTCATAAATAAACTATTTCTTATGCTAGGGATTTTGGGTACGCTATATTTTCTGATTTTGTATTAAACTGCTACATACATTAAAAAAAGTCAGGCCGCGTATCACCTGACTTATACTGTCTCTTAAATGTTTTTTTTAAGGCTGTCTTCAGCACCATAAGTGCCAGAACTCATTGCACGTTTAAATCCTATTTTCGAGTTTGCAATATCTTTGGATATTTGTTTTTGTGTTTTTGGACCTTGTGGTTTTTTTGACATAATCGCCCTCCTTATCTAATACTATTAAAAGTATACCCAAAAAATTTAATTATATAACACAGCTGTCAATACTACGGAGGATATCATGTTAATAAAAGACAAATCGTTTTATAAAATGTTACTTGCAATAGCGATACCTATCACACTTCAAAACCTGATCAACGTTGCTGTTGGGATGGCAGACACGCTAATGCTCGGGCAGCTAGGCGAAATAGAGCTCAGCGCATCGGCCCTTAGCAATCAACTATACTTTATATTTTTAATTGTAAACTTTGGTTTGGGCGGCGGCACCTGCATCTTGGTAAGCCAATATTGGGGCAAAAAGGATATCCCAAAAATTCGAACCATTATGGGAATTATGTACAAGGTAAGCATCGCATTGTCTATCATCTTTACGCTTCTCGCATTATGCATACCTCGACAAATTATTTCTATTTTTACAAATGATATTAACGTTATAAACATAGGTGAACAATATTTACGAATAGTTTGCATTGGATACATATTTGCATCAATTTCAAACTGCACTGTTATGGCATTTCGATCTGTTCAAACTGTAAAAATTTCGATTGTAATATATGGTTCTAGTCTATTAGTAAACGTATTTTTTAACTGGCTGTTAATTTTTGGAAATTTAGGAGCCCCCGAATTGGGTGTAATCGGCGCGGCAATTGCAACTGTCATTGCTCGCATCACAGAGTTTATCATCTCAATTATATTTATCAAATTTTTTGACACCAAAATTAAATTACGTTGGGATATTTTTAAAAGAGCCGATAAATCGTTGCTTATAGATTTTATTAAGATTACAAGCCCTGTTGTTGTAAATGAACTTATTTGGTCTGTCGGCAGCGCGACGATGTCTGTAATAGTTGGCAGAATGGGCACCGAGGTTGTTGCCGCCAACAGCATAGCCAACGTCGTCAACCAGTTTATGACCGTCTTTATATACGCCTTATCCAGCTCCGCATCTGTAATTATTGGCAACTCTATCGGCGAGGGTGCATACAAAAAGACCAAGGATGCTTCGTTTACTATACTGTTATCTATCACAGTACTCGCTGTTATTTCTGGTTGCCTCGTTTTCATATCTCGTCCATTTGTCGTGGATTTTTATAATGTTTCTGCAGCAACCAAGAGCTTTGCTATGGATATTATGCTAGTAAACTCAGTCATCATCGTCTTTCAGGCATTGGCAAATACTACTAACGTCGGAATGTTGCGAGCTGGTGGAGATAACACCTTTGTACTCATCAACGACGTAATATTTATGTGGCTGGTAGCGCTCCCACTTGGCTTTGTCAGTGCATTTGTATGGAAACTACCAGTCATCGCTGTATTTTGCATTATTCGTGTCGATGAAGTTTTAAAATCAACTTGCGCGCTAATCAGGCTACTAAGCTTTAAATGGATTAACAACGTAACTCGCGATTAACCTCACAACTAAAAGGAGCCTTCTCTTTCGTTTGCAGAGCTTACAGAAGATATGGCTCCTTGTTTTATTTCCTCAACCTCTTCTTTTTTTGATCTAGCCCTCTCACCTAAGCTTGTTGCAATAGTCACAGCTGCTGCCAAGATCATCGATGCGACCGCTCCTATCACTGCCACCACCAATGCAATCAATCCTCCCAGTACTGCAAATACTATGGATAATCCCACCGATACAATAGCAATMACAGTTGGGGCTGCCGCTATTATTACCAACAACATCACTATTACTTCTAACACTTTCAACTACTCCTTAATAAACTCGTTAAATCTTGATAAAACTTCCTTCTCTCCCAAAATTTGCATAATTACAAACAAGTCTGGCGTATTAATTCGATGCGTCAATGCCACTCTCACGGCACCCGCCACGTCCTGAATCATKCCTTTATACTTTTCTGGATTGCTCTTAAACTCTTTCTTATTTGCACAATAGCCAATCTCTGTCGCAAAATCTTTGAGATGGTTAAACCACTCCTCTTGCGACTGATGCGTATGCACATAGGCTTTCTTATATTCCGCAATGATCTGTCTTGCTTGCTCYATCGTTACGCCTTTAGGCAACTCCGTAGTTGTCTCTTTTGCAAAAATTTTATCAAATAGGTACACAACTTTTTCTCTAACTTCACTCCACTTTGCAAAATCTTTTCGCGGCTTTGCGGTATCCTTGTCAATTGCAAAAAATTTCTTTAGCCCCGCTGCATTAGCGACCGCCAATTCATACATTTCTGGATCATATTTTTTTGCCCATGCAACATATAGCGCATACATCTCGTCTCCACTCATTCTAGAGATGATCTCACGGCTTACATCGTCCAGTTTTAYAATGTCAAATAAAGCTCCACTCTTACTCATCTTATTTAATGCTACAGGAAATTTATGGTAGTCTTTATCTTTATTCTCKGCTCTCCAAACTTCGTAGGTTGAGTTGATGATATTCAGCAAATATTCGATTACGCAAACAACTGGGTAACCTTCCTCGTCGTAGTATGTCACCGCACTTTCTGGGTCTTTACGTTTCGAAAGCTTGCGTTTTGATTTGCCATCCATCTTCATGATTGTTGGAATGTGCGCATATTCTGGACGCTTTAAGCCCAGCACCTCAAATAGCTCCAAATGAATCGGCAGCGACGACAGCCACTCTTCTCCTCGGCTAACTAGTGTGGTCCCCATCAGCGCATCGTCTACAACATGTGCAAAATGATATGTTGGAAGCCCATCTTGCTTTATAATTACCACATCTTGATTATTTTCAGGAAAAGAAGTTTCGCCCTTAATTAGATCAACAAAATGTTCTCTCTCTCCATTGCCTGCAGATTTTAAGCGAACAATATACGGCGTCCCTGCTTCTATCTTTGCAATYGCTTCTTCTGGYGACAAATTTCTATACTTAGCATACTCGCCATAATATCCTGGAGTAATTTTTTTCTCGATCTGATTATTTCTTAGCTCCTCTAGTTCTTCTGGCGTCGCAAAGCATGGATATGCCTTTCCCTGACGCACTAAATCTTTTGCAAATGTTTGGTAGATCTCTTTGCGTTCACTTTGCTTATATGGTCCATAGTTTCCCTTATATGTGGAATCAGTCTCCTGTCCTTCTGCAAAGTCTATTCCATACTTATGCATTGTGGCTATTGTGTCCTCTATTGCCCCCGCAACTTCTCGCTTTTGATCAGTATCTTCAATTCTCAGGAAAAATATGCCATTGCTTAATGCTGCAACTCTCTCGGCCACCAATGCTGCAAACACTCCGCCAATGTGCTGAAATCCTGTTGGGCTTGGAGCGTATCTGGTTACTTGTGCCCCTGCCGGCAAATCTCGTTTAGGGTATTGAAAATCCTCTGGTTTTTTATCTATATTCCCAAACATTATATCTGCTAATTTATTCATGATTTAAAATTCCCTTCTTATAATTCTTCTTTCTTATTTTTATCGTATATAATTTGTAATCCTTTGTGCGTCAAATATTTATCATGGAGATCAATCATATCAGTTTCGCTTTGAATAATTCTGCCAAGGCCTCCTGTAGAAATAATAGTCATGTTGTTACCTAGCGCTTCTTTAGCTTTCTTCACAATATATTCTACCTGGCCAATATACCCATAAACCAGCCCTCCTTGCATACTAGCGACCGTGTTYTTGCAGTCTAAAATACTTTTTGGCTTCTTGATCTCTATAACAGGAAGTTGCGCCGCTCTCTGAGACATCACCTCCGCCGAAATTCCTATTCCTGGCGTAATCAGCCCTCCTATAAATTCTCCCTTTTCGTTGGTAATGTCATATGTCGTGCTGGTTCCAAAATCTATTGCCATACATGGGCCACCATAAATATTGAATGCCGCAACGGAGTTTACTATCCTATCTGCACCTACCGCCCGAGGATTATCCGTTCGTATTGCAATGCCCACTTTTAGGCCTTCCCCAACAATATATGGCATCTTGCCTAGATATCGTATGATGCTATTCTTTAGGCTAAACATCACGTTTGGAACAACAGAGCACACAATTACATCTTCTATATCTTTTACATCTATGCCATTGCTATGAAGCATCTGAATTATAGTTACGCCATACTCATCAGAAGTCCTCGCCTGCTGTGTTGTCATTCTAAAGCTCCAAATCACCTGATCCTTTTTCATTAGTCCCAAAACGATGTGTGTATTTCCTATATCTATTGTAAGTAGCAATGCCTATCTCCCTCTTTTCGTCTTATCTAAAATGATATTTGCTAACTCTTTCTTTGACATTTTTGGAATGAAACTCACGGTGCCATCTCTTTCTATAATTGTTGCAATATTAGTATCGGCACTAAATCCTGCGCCCTCTTCTTTTATATTGTTGGCAACGATGATATCCAAATTTTTTGACTTCAGCTTCTCTGTGGCATTTTCTATTACGTTTTGACTCTCTGCCGCAAATCCAACCAATATCTGATTTTTTTTAGTATCTCCTAAACTCTTTAGAATGTCTGGATTTTTTACCAGCTCCAAAACCAGTTTATCATCACCTTTTTTTATTTTTTCTGCTTGAACTTCTTTTGGCCTAAAGTCTGCTACTGCGGCGGCCTTTATAACCACATCCACATCTGTATAATTCTCATGCACTGCTTTATACATATCTCGCGCCGATATCACCTCCACAACTGTTACCCCTGCTGGTGGCGTTAAATTTGTTGGCCCAGATACTAATATCACTTCCGCTCCTCTATCCTTTGCCATTTCAGCGAGGGCATACCCCATCTTTCCAGTCGAATAATTACTTAGGTATCGCATCGGATCGATTGCTTCGACAGTTCTTCCGGCGGTAATGAGATATTTCTTGCCCAGCAGGTCTTGGTCAACAGCAGGTTTATCGTTTAGATCTTTTATATAGGCAGTAATCTTAACTGCATCTGGTAGTTTGCCAACTCCAAYATCTCCGCAAGCAAGAACTCCGCTATCCGGCTCTATAACCAAATATCCTCTCGACTTTAATACTGCAATGTTCTCTTGTACAACTGGATTTGTATACATATTTGAATTCATTGCTGGCGCCAGAACAACTGTTCCCTTTGTGGCTAATACCATCGTCGTTAAAAAGTCATCTGCAATTCCAGCGCGCAGCTTGGCAATTATGTTCGCTGTGGCTGGTGCAATGAGAATGATTTTCGACTTCTTAGCGATTTCAATGTGTAAAACTTCTCCATCGCCATCTGTCATATCAGTTATAACTGGCTTTCCCGTTATTGTTGCAAATGCCAGCGGTGCTGCAAACTCTGTTGAATTTTTAGTCATCACCACCTGTATTTCGTRYCCCAACTTTTTCAATGCACTTGCAACATCTATCACTTTATATGCTGCAATACCTCCGGTCACTCCAATTGTAATCATAGCCTTCTCCTTTAATAGTTATTTAGCAAATCTATTGGAAAGTTTAAATGATAAATCCCTCTTTTCTCGCAGCTCCCGCAATTTTTTTAATGTGCCCTCTAGAAAATCTCTCTCAAACACTTCTATTTTATCTTTCCATAATTGCTGTTTCAGTTCTTCGTCACAAAAYGAATTGGCCACTATAATAAACTTGGTTCGTTTATACTCCACATTTTGCTTTTTAAAGGCTCCTAAATCTGTTTTKGTTAAATCGATTTCGTGATTAAAACATTTCACACATATTTTTCCACGTCGATGATAGACTATAATATCGCAATATTTTTTTTCGGCATCACTTGGGAGATTTACAGCGTAGCCCGTATGCTTATATAGCTCGCTAATATAATTCACAAATGTGCCCTGATCCATTGTATCGATAATTTCTATATCTGATTTTTCATCAAACATTCGGCTTGCTTTTAATTTTGTAAATATCATAGCCACTAGTAAGGAAACCATCAATACTATTTCTATACCCATTGGCGTAGAATTCATATCTTTGAATATAAACAAATAATATAAGTAACCCGAAATAGTTAATAGCATTATTCTAAAAACTGATACTAGCATTTTTTTCACTCCTTTTTTTGGAGTATTGCCAAATTTAGGATTTTTTATACCATCTTTTATAATAATAGGAGGCAATCATGACTAGATTTTTAATCTCACATTTCATCAAAACTGATACTCACATCCGAGAGCAATACGGAATTTTATCTGGAGCCGTTGGCATTGCTCTAAATATATTACTATTTTTTATGAAGTTAGTGATAGGGCTAATTTCCGGAAGCCTTTCCATCATTGCAGACTCGCTGAATAATTTCTCAGATTTTACCTCTTCYATCATCACTATTGCAGGCTTTAAGATTGCAGCCAAACCCGCAGATGACAAGCACCCCTTTGGCCATGCAAGAGTAGAATATATTTCGGGGCTTATCATATCCTTGTTTATCGTAGCCATCGGATTTCAGATTATCTTTAGCTCCATTCAAGAAATTATATCCGGCGGTACAATCATCATCACTACATCTACATATATCATTTTACTACTCTCTATAACTATAAAATTTTGGCTATATAAATTTAATTCACATCTTGGTGCCGTTATCGCATCTACCACCATCCTTGCTACGGCACAAGATAGCCTAAACGATGTATATGTAAGCTTGGGTATTTTGCTTTCGATCGCTATTTCTGAATACACAGGATTCAACTTGGATGCATACATCGGCTTTGCAGTTGCAGCATTCATCATCTACTCCGGCGCAATGCTAATCAAAGAGACCATCGATCCGCTACTCGGTGCCGCGCCAGACGAGTCACTTGTTGCTACTATCCGAGAAAACATTTTATCTTATGATGGGGTATTGGGAGTTCACGATCTGCTAATTCATTCGTATGGGCCAGATAGAATTTATGTTTCGGCTCATGTTGAGGTCGATTCTAGAGTTGATATCACCACTAGCCACGACTTGGTCGAYGGAATCGAAAACTATTTTATCGATACACTAGGCATCGAAATGGTGATACATCTCGACCCCATTCAAGCTGCAAATTAATATTTGATATGTGTTGTATTTTTTTTAACTTTTGGCTACAATAAAAATAAAACTGATAGGGTGTGAGATATGCAAAAACTTATAGAAGCAAAAAATTTATTGTTTGAATATTATCAAGAAGATGACAACGGCAAAGTTGTGGAAACGATCAAGGCTCTCAACGACTTTTCTATTGATGTTGCATCTGGAGAGTTTTTAGTAATTTTGGGACACAACGGCTCTGGCAAATCCACCTTTGCAAAGCACATCAACGGAATTTTAAAGGCAAAATCTGGTATTTTGGTTGTAGATGGGTTTGATATGGCCGATAATAAAAACATTTTCTCGGTACGCCAAAAYGTGGGAATGGTATTTCAGAATCCCGACAATCAAATCGTGGCAACCATCGTGGAAGAAGACGTTGCTTTTGGCGTCGAAAATCTTGGATTGCCACCGTCYGAGATCCGTTCTCGCGTTGATACCGCATTAGAAACCGTGGGGATGTCGCAATTTAAAAATCGATCTCCTAACCAGCTTTCGGGAGGCCAAAAACAGAAGATTGCYATCGCCGGAATTATTGCTATGCGACCCAAGTGCATCGTGTTTGATGAGGCAACCGCCATGCTAGACCCCACCAGCCGAAAGCATGTAATGGAGACGATGCAAATGCTAAACCGCGAATACGGCATCACCATCATTCACATCACTCATTATATGCAAGAGGCAATCGTGGCTTCTCGCATTGTTGTAATGGACCATGGCAAGCTTTGCTTTGAAGGCACCCCCAAGCAGGTGTTTCAAAATGTAGAGAAACTGAAGCAGATCGGTCTTGATGTTCCCGATGCCACATATTTGGTATACCTACTTAACAAAAAAGGTCTCAACCTAGACCCAACGATTATTACAACCGAGGAGGTGGCTACTGCATTATGTCAACTAAAGCAATCGAAATAATTGATCTCTCTCATATCTACAACCCCGGCACGCCATTCGAAAAGCAATCGCTCTCCAATATCTCTCTTTCTATAGACAAAGGCGATTTCGTTGGGATTATCGGTCACACTGGTTCTGGAAAGTCTACACTTATTCAGATGTTTAATGGCCTCATCACGCCTACATCTGGTACTGTTCTAGTTAATGGCATAGATATCAATGCGGAAGATACTGATAAACGAGCAATACGGCAAAAGGTGGGGCTAGTTTTTCAATACCCAGAGCATCAGCTGTTTGAGCTTACCGTTCTCAAAGATGTGGAATACGGCCCTCACAACCTGGGGCTTTCCGAAGAAGTCATCCAAGAGCGGGTACGCAAATCTCTTCGTGCCGTATCGTTACCCGAAAACCTTTGGGATAACGCACCATTTTCGCTTTCGGGAGGACAAAAGCGTCGCGTCGCTATTGCTGGTGTTATTGCCATGGAGCCCGACATTCTGGTGCTTGACGAACCTACGGCTGGACTAGACCCCAAGGGCCGAGACGATTTATTTATGCAACTAAAACAGATGCATCAAGAACTGGGAATAACTATAATTTTAATTTCGCATAGCATGGAGGATGTGGCAAAATATGCCAAAAAGCTCCTCGTATTGCACAACGGCACCATTGCTTTTACTGGYACTCCGCGAGAAATCTTTACCCACACCAAAGAGCTCGAAGCCATCGGACTTGCTCCTCCACAAATCAAGTATATTGTCAACGAATTGATTACACGCGGATTCCCTCTCGAGAACACTATTTTATCTGTCGAAGAAGCTGCGGATGCGATATTAAAATGTTTATAGGCAACAAAAGCTTCCGCTGTTATAGGGAAGCCTCTCAAATCAACTTAATCAAACAGCCCCATCAGTTCCTCCTGCGATAGGCTACTTATCATCTTATTCTCATTTGACAAAATACTTTCGCTAAGCAATGCTTTCGAATCCTGCAGTTGTTTTATCTTTTCCTCAATTGTATTCTTTGCTATCAACTTAAATACTTGTACGGTATTCTTCTGACCCATTCTGTATGCTCTGTCTGTTGCCTGATTTTGCGCGGATAAGTTCCACCATGGATCGTAGTGTATCACGATATCTGCTGCTGTCAAATTTAAGCCTACCCCACCTGCTTTTAATGATATTAGAAATACTTGCATATCTCCTTCGTTAAACTCTTCGACCATCTTCATCCGATCTTTTGGTCGCACATCTCCYCTAAGCGTGTTGTGTCTAATCATTTTCTCATGCAACTTTTGCGATATCATCGCTAGCATCGAGGTAAATTGTGAAAACAATAATACTTTGTGCCCCGCTTCCACGCAATCTTGAATTATCTCTAACGCACTTTCCAGCTTTGCGCTACCTCCAAAATAATCTTCCAAAAACATACTCGGATGCGCGCATATTTGTCGTAATCGCATCAGTGCGGCTAGCATTTTGATAGTATTCTTCTCACGCGAATCTTCCGCTATTTCTGCCATAAGCTCTTTCTTTGCCGATGCCGCGTGAGAAACATAAACCGCTTCTTGCTGCGGTGTCAACTTCGTATATATCGTTGTTTCTATTTTTTCTGGCAACTCCGAGAGTACATCTTTTTTCATTCTCCGCAATATAAATGGTGATATCATATATCTTAGCTTATCCGCGGCATAATCTTCTTCATTTCTGATCGGTATCTCTAGCTTTTGCCTAAATTCTTTTTCGGAATACAAATATCCTGGCATAATAAAGTCAAAGATGCTCCACAGCTCCATCAGCGAGTTTTCTATTGGTGTACCCGTCAACGCCATTCTCTTTGCGGCAACAACTCTTTTGACCGCTTTTGCATTCTGTGTTGCACTATTTTTAATATAATGAGCCTCATCCAATACGCAATATTCAAATTGYAGTTGCTCATATAGCTCTATATCTCTCTTTATCGAGTCRTACGACGTAACTACAATATTTACATCTGCTAGATCCTTTAGCAACTCCGATCTTGCTTTTGCATTGCCAACTACCATCTTCAGCTTTAGCTGCGGCGCAAATTTTGATACCTCTTTTTCCCAATTTAGCACAAGCGATGTCGGGCAAACCACTAGCGAAATCGCATCTTTTGGAAGCGTTAAAAATACAGCTATCATCTGAAGAGTTTTTCCAAGCCCCATGTCATCTGCTAGTATTCCACCAAAATTATATTTGCCAAGTGTCATAATAAAGTTATATCCAACTATCTGRTAATCACGCACCACATGTGCAATAGGCGCTGGCACCTCCACTTCACTGGTCTCCTCAAAATCCTTCGAAATTTGTATAAATTCATCATCCACATCTTTGGACTTATCCTTTAATAGCTCATTTAAATATAAGGCTCTATGCTTAGAAATTCTAAATTCCTCTTCGCCTTCCAAGTCTATCTCCAGCTCCTGAATTACTTTGTCAAGCTCTGCAGCCTCTTCTCCTGTAATATCAATAAATTCACCACTCTTGAGTTTATAATATTTCTTCTTTGCGCGATATGAGGCTAGCAAGAGCGAAATCTCCTCTTTGGGAATGCCTGTCTCTTCTATGCTTATATCTATCCAATTGGTTTTAGTTTTAATTTTTATATTTGCGCTGCCCACTTTTTTAATCTGCTTCGACCGCAACGCGCTACTCACGAATATCTCGCAAAAACGAGCAAAGTCTTCTACTCCAGATAGCAAAAAATTAAATACATCCTCATCTTCTGCTATCACAAAAAATTCATCTTTTAGCTTAAAATTATATCTGCTTAGCAGTGATTTAATATACCTTTCCTTAAATATATCTCTTGTTATCTCCTGCGGAATTTCGTCTTTGCCAATATTAAAGATGCGCTCATTATACTCATACTCGATCTTTGCTTCAATCTCATTAGCAGATGTCAGGTCTAGATAGACTCTTGCAATTAGTGGCTGTGAAATAAGCCTTTCTGGCAAGTCCAATGTTAAATTTTTTATCGCCGGACCTAGCAATTGCGTTAGCACTGGTAGATAGTTTGCCTCAAACGTTAACGTATAATATCTCTGCGCTAGTAGCGTATCAACCAACGGCTTAATCTTTTTCCTAAATTTGTCATCTACTCTAAACAGCTCCCCTTTCATAATAATAAATTTTTCGTTATATATATAATGCAAGGTCTCTATCTCCAAGCATCGAAGGCAAAATGATTCTCCCGCAGCTGCAATCACAAAGGATAACTCCGGAGCCGTATCGTGCCAACATTGCGTATTCTTTTTATAGTATAGCTCAAACAGCTTCTCCATTGCGGCTTCATTTAGCAACGCTTTGTCTCCTTCATATTCCAAAAATTCGCCATCCTTTATGATCTTTGCCAATGCGGCCGACTTTGCTGTAAAATTATTTATTGCAAGCAATAGATTTGTGCTCCTACCAAAAGCGCGTCTAAATCCATATCTAATATCTGCTCCCATCTCGGCGATATTTTTAACCGTAAACATTTTGTTATGACCTACCTTAAGTTGTACATACACTCCTTTATAATTTTTCGTATCTAATACAAATATCGGCTCTACCGTTATCGCGTCGGAGTCTCTGCGATATTGTTCCAGATCATAAATCGTATCTGCATACATTTGGATCAACGAGTTCAATGCGGCGTTATCACCAAACTCGGCTTCTTCGGCAGTTTTAAATTTTATATCTGCTGTATTGGCCATATATCCCAAAACCAACGCCACTGAGTGTTTACACATTCCTGGATAAATTTTACTATCAATACACGTACACCGACTCTCCACTATGCTTGTAAGTGAATTACCCAGTGTTACTACTGCGTTTTCATTGTCTACATATCCCGATAAAATCAGATTTTCGCCATCAATCTCTTTTACCACTGCCGAAACTTTGTTGTTGTTAAATACTTGCAACCCCTTATGATAAACCACTATGTTGGCCGCACTCTTCTTAATTACGCTATTGTCCATTCAACTTTACCTTTCTATTAAACAGAACAAGCCGTTTTTTTCAAGCTCATCCTTAATTTTTAATTTATCTTGAGACTTAATTTCAATAAAATTTTGATGCTGCGCAACCATGCTTTTCTTAACTTTCGCGATTTCTAATAGCGCATCTTGCGTTGCCTGATCGCTACATTCTATAACAGTCATGGTGCGAATTTTTATATTTTTTAGATCAGCTTTCCATTTATCAAAAGCCTCCGCTACAATTTGCGGCAAAGGCGATGTTGCTTCTTCTGCTATATATTCATAAATTTTATTGAGATCAATTTTTTGGTCCAAAGCTTTTATAACCATATCAAAATCTAGTTTATATATTGTATTTTCACCGCTTTCAATTTTGGTTGCAATATTATTTAAGGTTTTTTCGTGAGCAAGCTTTTTTTTGCTCGGACCCAAAATAATATTCAGGTTTTCATCGACAATCAAGTCGTTTTGAATCAACTTTACCCCTGTGCTATCAACCAGCTCTTCTGATGCGCCAATTATAAAAGCTCCTATTGCAGTCAATTTTACAAATTTGGGAGTAAAAATATGCTTAATCTCGGGGCTATTCTCTACTTCTTCTATCTGATAGACTACATCAACAATTCCCAAATTTACAAAGTAGTTCATAATGCAAACATCAATAAACCTTTTTTCGAACTTGTTCCAATTATCAACCAATTGATTATTATGCCATGAATTTTTGTTTTTGATATACACAAAACCGGTATCATCTTCCAAAAATTTCCTTCTCGCCTTGCACAGGGTATCATTAATATCTGCAATATCAATCCATTCATTTTGAGGAAGGTATTTTAGAGTTGTCACCAAATAATGCCTAGCCCGAATCAGATTTGTTTTCATAGTAACAAACTCTGTCTCCGGAATATCAAAAATTTCGTATATCTGCTGACTATTCATATACGCATCATATAAAAATATCATCTGTTCCTCAACAGGATATCGCTTAAACTCCCGCGCTTTGTTTGAGGTACTTATTGTTCTCCAAGCCAACTCCAATAGACCTGCAGATTTCAAAATATTTAGCAAACCCTTTACCTTTCCTTTGTTAATCAAATTTTTGGGAATATTACCCGAGGCTTTGTCTGTGTAATCTATATTTTCTAATACAGAGTTTAACTTTTTCCACGTAATTTTGCTTAAAGAAATTGTATTTGTTGCATTATTTTGTATAATCTCATTTGAAATAAGATTTAATATTGCCAACCAATCCTTGGCGGCAAACTGAGTAGTTTCTCTCATAAAAAAAATATCGACTGTTTTTTCCATAATAATAAAAAATCCTTTCATAATTGTATAATGCCAATTTTTGTAGTATAATTATATAAATTTTAACATTTATTGTCAAATTCAGACATTAGAACATATCGAAAGGAAAATTACTATGCGTCTAAGACGAGATAAAAACGCAGCGCCTTTTATAGAGGACTGCAACAAAATTATAAAAAATCCATATGAATATAAAGGTAAATGGCAAGAACTATTTAATAACTCAAACCCTATTCACGTTGAATTTGGAGCCGGGAAAGGTGGATTTATCACAGAACTTTCTAAGGCAAACCCAAATATAAATTATATCGCGGTGGAGAAGGCCGAGACAATCGTGTATAAAGCATTAAAACACGCATCTGATATTTCAGACAATCTATATTTTCTATATTTTGATGTAGATGAATGCATCAACATTTTTGACGCCGGAGAAGTCGAGCGAATCTACCTAAACTTTTCTGATCCTTGGCACAAAAATCGATATAAGAAACGCAGACTTACGCATCGGAATTTTTTGGATAAATATGCCAAAATTTTATCTACTGCCGGTGAAATTCACTTTAAAACAGATAACAAAAAGCTATTTGGATTTTCTATCGAAGAATTTAGTGCGCAAAATTGGCTATTAACAGAAGTTACGCTAGATTTGCATAAGGCAAATGTAGACAATATCATGACCGAATACGAAAAAAAGTTTAGCGAACAAGGACTTACTATAAATCGTTTAGTTGCAACACACAAACAAGCCTGATTGCATATATTGGTAGTAACGCTATTTGAAAGGATGATATCAAATGGATTATGATGAATCAGTAAATCCAAATTTATTACCCCAATCAATTCCTCTATCAGATAAGGCACAGCAACGACAACAACAAAAATCAAAACGAGCCTGGCTCGCTGAACAGCAAAGACATCAAAGAGCAATGGAAAAATTGATCAGACAAGATGCACGAAAATATAGTCAGCAAAATGGACAAAGAACTCCGCCAACAGTACCACAAGGAGATGCTCCCTCAATGGTGAGTAAAAAATTATTATCACAGCAACAACTACAACAACAGCGAGCTCAACAACAATCTCAGATACAATCTCAACAGATGCCACAATCTCAGTCACAGGATCCGCAGATGCCTCAGCCCACCAAAAGCTTTCAATCCAAATCTCCACAGATGCATCAACAATCTCAACCACAGGCTCCGCAGATGCCTCAACAACTTCAGCCTCAGGCTCCGCAGATGCATCAACAATTTCAGCCTCAGGCTCCGCAGATGCATCAACAATTTCAGCCTCAGGCTCCGCAGATGCATCAACAATCTCAGCCTCAGGCTCCGCGAATGCCTCAACAATCTCAGCCTCAGGCTCCGCGAATGCCTCAACAATTTCAGCCACAGGCTCCACAGATGCATCAACAATCTCAGCCACAGGCTCCGCGAATGCATCAACAATCTCAACCTCAGGCTCCGCAGATGCATCAACAATCTCAACCTCAGGCTCCGCGAATGCCTCAACAATCTCAACCTCAGGCTCCGCGAATGCATCAACAATCTCAGCCACAGGCTCCGCAGATGCCTCAACAATTTCAGCCGCAGGCTCCGCAGATGCCTCAACAATCTCAGCCACAGGTTCCGCAGATGCCTCAACAATTTCAGCCTCAGGCTCCGCAGATGCATCAACAATCTCAACCTCAGGCTCCGCGAATGCATCAACAATCTCAACCTCAGGCTCCGCGAATGCCTCAACAATTTCAGCCACAGGCTCCGCAGATGCCTCAACAATTTCAGCCGCAGGCTCCGCGAATGCCTCAACAATCTCAGCCTCAGGCTCCACGAATGCCTCAACAATCTCAACCTCAGGCTCCGCAGATGCCGCAACCCATCAAAAGCTTTCAATCCAAATCTCCGCAGATGCATCAACAATCTCAGCCTCAGGCTCCGCAGATGCCGCAACAATCTCAGCCACAGACTCCGCGAATGCCTCAACAATTTCAGCCACAGGCTCCGCAGATGCATCAACAATCTCAGCCTCAGGCTCCGCAGATGCCGCAGTCAGTTAAAAGCTTCCAATCTAAAACTCCTCAGCAATGGTCCGAAAACTATCTTATACCATCGCCAGCAAATAGTACTCTTGAGTCAATGAACCATCCTGACCAGACCGAGCGCTTAGCATTTCTAACGCAGTATGATCAAAATTATCAATCTCTATATGACAACGACCCTCTGCAAAGATATAATTAAGCGATTTGGCGAATCAAAAGTTTTTTGCGCATCCTTGACAACGATAATTTTTTCGTGTACCTTAATCTAACAGCTCGATACACTCGACTGACACAAGTACGCAGCAGCCTAAACATATCTGTAAGAATATAAAAGTCAGTTTTAAGCAAACATTTTAGGCTCC
>NZ_ABEQ01000076.3 GCF_000171335.1 Candidatus Epulonipiscium viviparus | reverse complement strand
GCCACTGATGCGTATAATTCTTTCGCTCCGTATTGAGCGGTTCTCTCGAAGTTGGCGATGCTATTATTAAGTATCAGTTGCGCTTTGTCTAACGATGTTTCAGTTGCTAATGTATGCTTATATGCATTAACAGCGGCCTTGACAGCTGTCGTCGCTGCATTGAGCGCCGCTTGCGATGTCCAGCGATCTCCAGAATCTGGAATTAAATTGCCGTCTTTATCTTCTCCAGATACATCGGTTCCGAATGCTGTACTGACAACGATTCTGCCTTCATCTATAATTACGGCATTTTCATCTTGAGTCCCGTCTTCCAAATATGCTTTTTGGCCTATCAAAACTGTCGCGTAATTTATTCGTGCTAATAATTCGGCCTTGGCTGCATTAAGTTTAGTCAGCTCATCTGGATTTGCGGTGCCTGGTGATGGCTTGAACGCCGCTCCAAGACGCGCGTTAGTTGTAAGTTGTGCAACAAGATTTTTATTAAATATGGCAGATGCTTTTGCGGTGGTGGTTGTATTGTTTAATAATTTTTCGGTGTTCGTCAACGCTGCCTTCAAACCATTTAATTGTGCGGATGTTACCCAATATGTGTCTGTAGCTGTTGAAGCACCTTTGTTGTCGCTGGCTACAACTTCTTTGCCGTCTTTCATTAATAGAGCCTCGGTATTCACGTAACTATTGTATAGATCGATTTTCGCGTTATTCTCGATTTCTACATCTTTAACTTCTTTCGGTGCTTGATTTACTAACAATGCAAGTGCTTCTACTGCTTCGGCTTCTACGTCTTCGCCCGCATCTTCTACTACTTTTATCGCCGCTTTCAACGCATCGATGTATGTTTTCTCAAAGTATACAGCGTCACCAAATGCCTCTTCGATCTCGATCATAGATAGGCCATAAATAATTTTGCCATCGCCATCCTTTTCCTCCGTGTCAGCTGCTGTAAGAGCGGCTAGCGTAAGAACATCGAATCCACCTGGTAGCTCGCTGACTAACGCATCTCTATTGTCAATAGGGGCATCACCACTATTATCTACAGCACCGCCAGCTACTCCGTCAGCTCCATAGATAATTACTTTCGCCTTCGCAATCCAGTCACCAGCTGCAGCTTCATCAACAGCCTCTATTGTAGTTGGTACGAACTCCGTCACAACTTTAGTGAAATCTATTTGACTTGTAAAGTAGTCAGATTTTAATTTTCCTACAATATTGGTAGCTTCCGTTTTTTGATCTTCAGTTGCATCATCGCCGAATGCAATTATGAGGTTTTCTTCATTTTCTGCTGAAAGCTCAAGATCCCCTACTGCTGCTGCACCAGCCGCTTTAAGAGCCTTATCTGCATCAGTATCTCCTGTTGCAGCGAGGCCGGCTTCGATTGTATTGAGGGTATTTATGGTATTAGCATATTCGTATACTATATCTTCGTTAAGATCAGTTGCCAAATTGACTAATTCCTGTGCTTCGATGATAGCGTCTTTGAGATTTTTGAACATCGTTGGAGTTACCCAGTGTGTTGTAGTACCTGTTTCAAGTTTTTCCTCAGATGCTACGCCATTCTCATCGCATTCATAAATACCATCAAGTGAGAATACTAATGTAGCTCCCAATGTAATTTCTGTCGTTAAATCTACTTTGCCATTAGCAATTGTTAGTCCTGCGAATAAATCTCCTTTTGCGAACTCGTCACCAGCGGCATCTGTGAATGTGAATTTATCGCTTAATTCTGTTCCGGCGCCAATTAAAGCTTGAGCAGCAGTTGCGGCTGTGTTGAAAGCTGTTATATCGATATACGCTTTGGATGCCTCATCAAATTTCACTTTCTCTGCTGTCAACTTAGCTATAATGTTATCGAAGTATTTGCCATTCGAAGTAATCAATTTGTTGAGGTCCGCAAGGCTCTTGGTTTTTACTTCTTCTGCTGCTTGAACGGCCTCGATAAAGTTCTTGGATACTCTAGTATTTACATACTTCTTAGGAGCCGAACCATCAGTCGCACCAGTCTTATTCAACCCGTATGCCTTGTCTGTAACAGAGTTAATTACGCCAGTGGTATCGTCACTTACGTAGATGTTAGCTGGGAAGTATCCAATTATTGTATCGTCAGCATCGTCTTCTGGAGTACCATTATTATTCACAAATTTAGCTACAGTTACTTTGGTGTCATCAGCTGTGCCCGCCGCCACATATCCAAGATTATCACGTGAACTTTCATCTGCTGCCTCTGCCGCTTCAATGGTGTATAGCTCCTCAAGAGCCGTTTTGAATTCCTCTAATTTTGCTTCAACAGCCTCTGTTTTTACTGGCTCTTTAGCTGCCTTCTCGAAAGCCTCCTTAGCTGCATCGAGTTCTTTTTTCGCTTCTTCGAAGTAATCTTCACCATTCGCCGCCGCTGACAATATATTTGCTAGAACATCTTCGTTGAGCTTTAATTCGGCATATGGCGTCGTAGAGTCTGGATCGAATGGAGTTGCGGTACCTGCTTTCGTATCATCAGATGGAGTTGCGCTTCCTGCTACTACAAGATAAGCTTCGATCACACTATCTTCAACAACTTTCTCAGCGGCCACAATTGCTAAGTTATATGCCGATAGCGTCGCTTCATCAACCCATTTCTCTGGAGCTTCATCAACAGTCTCCCACTTGCCAGGATTACTACCGTCAATAGGGGTGTATTTCACAAATGTATAGCCACCATCTTTTGATACCATAAGATCTTTTGAATCTGGATCTATATAAACTGTTCCATCAGTATCCTTGCGGATTAGATCTCTAATTGAGCCATCTGCGGCTTCTGGCTTGGTAGAATCTTCCATATCAGCATCTATAGCTCCAACTAGAAGATCTCTTTGAGTGGTATATGACACAACTTCCTTCTTAGCATCTTCGAAAACTCCCACCGCTGTTTCAATTTTATTGACTATTGCTTCGATTTCGCCATTTAAGTATTTAGCAACTAAGTCGTCGTATAGATCTTCCGCATTCTTGATCACATCAGAGTGAACGTCTACTATAACTCCCCCTGGAGCGATAGTATCATTGCTAACCAACAACGCTACTGGGTCGATTGCTGCAAACAATGCATCAAGATCCGCTGGAGTTACGTAGCTCTCGATAGTATTCGTATCGATAAGTTTTTGATTCTGGATATCGCTATATGCATCAGATTTCGTGTTACCCTTCAATAATGTAAATCCGGCAGGTGCCTCGGTGAATACTTCACGAGTGATAGCGAAAATACCTTCGTTTGATAATACAGTTTTGCTAGTAACTGATGTTTCCTCCATATGTCTTTGATCGGAAATAACAGGAATGAGTTGTGCGCTAATCTCTTCAATGTTAAATGAAGGAAGGTATATATATGTCTTTATTTTACCTAATGCATCATAGATCTTCTTAACCTCTTCTTCGAAGTTGTCCTGGAGACCCTCTTTAGCGGCCGCATCATATGCCTCAATTGCCGCTTTCACCTCTTCGATTTTTGCTTCTAACTTCGGTATTGCGACTGGAGTAATAATTCCATTATCGTCAGCTTTAGTATTCTCTGTAAGTAATTCATGAGCACTCAATAATACTGCGGCAAGGGCATTGTGTTCTTCTACAGTTACCCAAGACTGTGCTTCAGGAATATCTACGCCATTAGTTGAAATATTAAAGAAGTCCGTTTTGGCAGTTATTGAAGTAGTGTCAAGATTAATCTTGATATCGCCAATTTCCGTTGAATCTTTGGCCACAACTTTTGTACCAGAATTATCTGTACCCACAGCTTTTTGGTTAACGAACACAGGATTAGTTCCATCTATCGTTACTGGTTTGTATATCTTATCAGTATCATCCCAAGTAGTATAGCCGAGGTGAGCTAAGTATTGCCCTAATGTATTTGCCACATTTTTCTGCTCCGCACCAGTGCCCATTTTAGCAAATTCTACCATTTCTTCCCCAAACGCCGCCATCTTCTCGGCTACAAGAGTGATTTTGGTATCCGCATCATAATCATTTTTAGCCGCCGCTGAAACTCCCGCACTGATTTCTGCACGGTATGCTTTATATTCGGCTTCAGTATCAACACCAGCTTCTCCGCCATTTTCTGTAATATCTTTACCATCATAAAGTTTCATCTCATCAACCATTGCTTTTACAGCTTTAAATTTTGCATTTGCTTCCGCCTTGGTGATGTACTTAAGAGGAACGTCTCCATTTACTGTTACGCCATCTAATTCAAAATTCTCAGTTACAAGATCATATGGATCATCAGTTACTACTGGAGCGATAAAGAATGTAGAGTCATCATCGAATCCCATCACATTTGCATCTACACTCAGAGTATCCGGCAGAGTATCCGAACTAGAGTGTGCCGCGATAGTAGTGGCCTCTGATTTTGCTACAGCCTTTCCATCAGCATCAGTGTATACATATATAATCCCCGTGGTGGAAGTTCCAAAGGTAGGTACAGCAGGGATGGTTCCACCAATAACCACGTCAGATTTCAATCCCGTCATCGCCAAGGCGATTTTGGTGTCTAACGCAAATGTATCTGGATCAGCAAGTTCGGCTGAACCTTTTTCAGCTGCAAGATATTCGCCATATGCATCTTCTAATGCCGCGATGGTTTCATCAATATTTTCAGCGGTTGTGTGATTCTCCTTGGTGCCAAGCATCTGTTCAATTTTGTAGACAGTCTCATCTGGTAGCAACGCTATAGCTTTTGCAGTAGATGCTAATGGAGCACCATTAATATCACTTACCTCATTTTTGAATTTATTATCAAAAGCAAAAGTTGAGAATGCTGAAGTTTCAGCATCTGGAGAATCTAATAATTGCACCGCCACACCGAATCCAGCTTTTGGATCAGAGAGAATTGTGGTATCTTTGTATACATTCATCAAAGTTTCAACAGCATCATCGAGAGCAGACTTCAATGCATTATAAGTTTCCTGCGTTACCCAGTAATTGTTTTCGGATACATCTGAGCCGTCTTTACTAATCGCAATTGATACCGCCGTTGTCGAAGTACTACCATTTACAGTTTTGGTGTTGTCTCCAAAATCGAATGGTTTTTCACTTGCAGTAGCCGCATTCACTGAAGCAAACTCAGAGAAATCCATATGAGCATCAACGTAATGAATCTCAGCTTTTAGCGTATCGATCAAAGTTTTGTATTCCGAACCTGCGCCCACTTCAATCTTCAGTTTCTTCACATTATCCGTAGTGTCCTCAATTATTGTTGTGAGAGACTTGAGGTGTTCCACCAATCCAGGATTAGCAGATTTAGAAATAGTTGTGGTGCTAAGCATTTTTTTCAACTCGGAAAACACATTGTCATCGTCCTCTAGCAAATCAATATACCCTTGATCTTTAGAAAACTCCAAACCTAATATGTCAGAAATATGCAACTCGGTAAACCTTAGTGCAGCATTTAAGTTAGCGTCGATCGCTAAGTCATCTATCTCTACATCTACCTCATCTGGGAAATCTGCAATATAGCCGATTATATTATCGGTAATTGTACTGACGCCGTCGACTGTTTTAGTTGCATCCGCAATTAACTTCCCAATAGAACCAGTTGGGTACGACGGAGTAGTTCCAAAAGCATCAATAGGTGCGATAGTAATAGCGCCGGTAGCCAATAAAGTAAAAGCCATTTGTTTACGATATTTTTTTAATAAAGACATAAAGTCATCTCCTTTTCAAATAGAACAAACTGATGCCATCCGCATCAAGAAAATTAAAAAAGCCATAGCAATACAAACACAAAGTACATCACTATGGCAAGAATAACGAGAGCCATAATTCTGTATCATCCGCGGCCGATACAGTCGCCGTTTCATTCAAAGTCAAATCATCATATGTATTCGTCGTTGTGTAGTCGATTGAAAGTAGTATTTTCGTATTGGTAATCATTGCCATTTTCATAACTAAGTCCCGAGCTATTATCGCCTCCTAAGCTGATGCCGCTTCCCGAGCTGATGCCGCTTCCCGAGCTGATGCCGCCTCCTGAGCCGATGCCGCCTCCTAAGCTGATGTTTCATCCTAAGTTGATGTCACCCCCTGAGCTGATGTCGCTTCCCGAGCTGATGTCTCTTCCTGAGCCGATGTTTCATCCTAAGTTGATGTCGCCCCCTAAGCTGATGCCGCTTCCCGAGCTATTATCTCATCCTAAGTTGATGTCACCTCCCGAGCCGATGTCGCCCCCTGAGCCGATGTCGCTTCCCAAGCTATTATCTCATCCTAAGTTGATGCCGCTTCCCGAGCTATTGTCGCATCCCGAGCTGATGTCTCTTCCTGAGCCGATGTTTCATCCTAAGTTGATGTCGCTTCCCGAGCTATTATCTCATCCTGAGTTGATGCCGCTTCCCGAGCTATTATCTCATCCTAAGTTGCTGTCGCCTCCCGAGCTGATGCCGCATCCTAAGCCGATGTCGCATCCCAAGCCGCTGTCACCTCCCGAGCTCTTATCGCCTCCCGAGCTATTGTCGCATCCCGAGCTATTATCTCATCCTAAGTTGCTGCCGCCCCCTGAGCTATTGTCGCATCCCGAGCTGATGTCGCATCCCGAGCTGATGCCACCTCCTGAGCCGATGTCGCTTCCCGAGCTGATGCCGCCTCCCGAGCTGATGTCGCCCCCTAAGTTGATGTCGCATCCTAAGTTGATGTCGCTTCCCGAGCTATTATCTCATCCTAAGCTGATGCTGCCTCCCGAGCTGCTGCCGCCCCCTGAGCCGATGTCGCCTCCCGAGCTCTTATCGCCTCCTAAGCTGATGCCGCTTCCCAAACTGATGTCGCATCCTGAGTTGATGCCGCTTCCCGAGTTGATGTCGCATCCTGAGCCGATGTCGCTTCCCGAGCCGATGTTGCCTCCCGAGCCGCTGTCGCCTCTCGAGTTGATGTTGTATCCCGAGCTATCATCTCATCCTAAGTTGATGTCGCCTCCCAAGCTGATGTCGCATCCTCAGTTGCTGTGTCGCCGATTGAAAATACTATTTTCGTATTGGTAATCATTGCCATTTCTGTAATCAAGCCCCGAGCTAATATCGTATCCTAAGCTGATGTCGCCCCCTGAGTTGATGTCGCATCCTGAGCCGATGCCGCTTCCCGAGCTGATGCCGCCTCCCGAGCTATTGCCGCCTCCCGAGCTCTTATCGCCTCCTAAGCTGATGCCGCCTCCTGAGCCGATGCCGCTTCCCGAGCTATTATCGCTTCCCGAGCTATTATCGCATCCCGAGCTGATGCCACCTCCCGAGCCGATGTCGCCTCCCGAGCTGATGCCGCCTCCTAAGCTGATGCTGCCTCCCGAGCCGATGTCACCTCCCGAGCCGATGCCGTATCCTGAGCCGATGTCGCTTCCCGAGCTATTGCCGCATCCCGAGCTGATGTCGCATCCTAAGCCGCTGTAGCCTCCCGAGCTATTATCGCCTCCCGAGCCGCTGTCGCCCCCTGAGCTGATGTCTCTTCCTGAGTTGCTGTCACCTCCCGAGCCGATGTCGCCTCCTAAGCTGATGCCGCTTCCCGAGCTATTATCGCTTCCTGAGCTATTGTAGCCTCCCGAGCTATTGTCGCATCCCGAGCTATTGTCGCATCCCGAGCTGATGTCGCTTCCCGAGCTATTGTCGCATCCCGAGCTATTGTCGCCTCCCGAGCTATTATCTCATCCTAAGCTGATGCCGCCTCCTAAGCTGATGTCGCCTCCTAAGCCGATGCCGCTTCCCGAGCCGATGTCGCCTCTTAAGCTGATGTCGCCTCCCGAGCTATTATCTCATCCTAAGTTGATGTCGCTTCCCAAGCTCTTATCGCCTCCCGAGCTGATGTCGCCTCCCGAGCTACTGTCACTTCTTGAGTTGATGTCGCCCCCTGAGTTGATGCCGCCTCCTAAGCTGATGCCGCTTCCTGAGTTGATGCCGCTTCCTGAGTTGATGCCGCTTCCCGAGCTATTGTCACATCCTGAGCCGATGCCGCTTCCTGAGTTGATGCCGCTTCCCAAGCTGATGTCACCTCCCGAGCTATTATCGCTTCCCGAGCTGATGCCGCTTCCTGAGCTATTATCGCTTCCCGAGCTATTGTCACCTCCCGAGCTGTTGCCGCCTCCCGAGCTATTGTAGCCTCCCGAACTATTATCTCATCCTAAGTTGATGTCACCCCCTGAGCTGATATCGCCTCCCGAGCCGCTGCCACCTCCCAAGCTATTATCTCATCCTAAGCTGATGTCGCCTCCTAAGCCGATGTCGCATCCTGAGCCGATGTCGCATCCTGAGCCGATGCCGCTTCCCGAGCTATTGTAGCCTCCCGAGCTGATGCCGCTTCCCGAGCTATTGCCGCCTCCCGAGCTGATGTCGCATCCTGAGCCGATGCCGCTTCCCGAGCCGATGCCGCCCCCCGAGCCGATGTCGCTTCCCGAGCTGATGTCTCTTCCTGAGTTGATGTCGCATCCTGAGCCGCTGTCACCCCCTAAGCTGATGCCGCTTCCCGAGCTGATGTCTCTTCCTGAGTTGATGTCGCCTCTCGAGTTGATGTCGCCTCCCAAGCTGATGCCGCTTCCCGAGCTGATGTCGCTTCCCGAGCCGCTGTCACCTCCCGAGCTGATGCCACCTCCTAAGCCGATGCCACCTCCCAAGCTGATGTCGCCCCCTGAGCTATTGTAGCCTCCCGAGCTGATGTCTCTTCCTGAGTTGATGCCGCCTCCCAAGCTGATGCTGCCTCCCGAGCTGATGTCGCATCCCGAGCTGTTACCGCATCCTGAGCTATTGTAGCCTCCCGAGCTATTATCTCATCCTGAGTTGCTGTCGCTTCCCGAGCTGATGCCGCATCCCGAGCCGATGTTGCCTCCCGAGCTCTTATCGCCTCCTAAGCTGATGTCGCTCCCTGAGTTGATGTCGCCCCCTGAGTTGATGTCGCATCCTGAGCTACTGCCGCCTCCCGAGCTATTATCGCTTCCCGAGCTATTGTAGCCTCCCGAGCCGATGTCGCATCCCGAGCTATTATCTCATCCTAAGTTGATGTCACCCCCTGAGCTGATGTCGCTTCCCGAGCTGATGTCTCTTCCTGAGCCGATGTTTCATCCTAAGTTGATGTCGCCTCCCGAGCTGATGTCGCTTCCCAAGCTATTGTCGCCTCCCGAGCCGCTGCCGCCTCCTAAGCTGATGTCGCCTCCCGAGCTGATGCCGCATCCTGAGCCGATGTCGCCCCCTAAGCTGATGTCGCCCCCCGAGCTGATGCCGCTTCCCAAGCTGATGTCGCCCCCTGAGCCGATGTTGCCTCCCGAGCTCTTATCGCTTCCCGAGCCGATGCCGCTTCCCAAGCTGATGTCACCTCCCGAGCCGCTGTCGCCCCCTGAGTTGATGCCGCTTCCCGAGCCGCTGTCACCTCMTAAGCCGCTGTCGCCTCCTGAGCTGATGTCGCTTCCTCGGTTGCTGTGTCGCCGATTGAAAATACTATTTTCGTATTGGTAATCATTGCCATTTCTATAATCAAGCCCCGAGCTAATATCGTATCCTAAGTTGATGTCGCCCCCCGAGCTGATGCCACATCCTGAGCTATTGTAGCCTCCCGAGCTGATGCCGCTTCCCAAGCTGATGTCGCCCCCTGAGCTATTGTCGCCTCCCGAGCTATTATCGCTTCCCGAGCCGCTGTTGCCTCCCGAGCTGATGTCGCATCCCGAGCTATTGTCGCCTCCCGAGCTATTGCCGCTTCCCGAGCCGATGCCGTATCCTGAGCTGATGCCGCCTCCCGAGCTATTATCTCATCCTAAGCCGATGTCGCATCCTGAGTTGATGTCGCCCCCCGAGCCGATGTCGCATCCCGAGCTCTTATCGCCTCCTAAGCTGATGCCGCTTCTCGAGCTATTGTCGCATCCCGAGCTATTATCGCTTCCCAAGCTGATGTCGCATCCCGAGCTATTATCTCATCCTAAGTTGATGCCGCCTCCTGAGCCGATGCCTCTTCCCAAGCTGATGTCGCCCCCCGAGCTATTGCCGCTTCCCGAGCTGATGTCGCCCCTTGAGCTGATATCGCATCCCGAGCCGCTGTCGCCCCCTGAGCTGATGCCGCTTCCCGAGCTGATGTCGCATCCTCAGTTGCTGTGTCGCCGATTGAAAATACTATTTTCGTATTGGTAATCATTGCCATTTCTGTAATCAAGCCCCGAGCTAATATCGTATCCTAAGTTGATGCCGCTTCCCAAGCTGATGTCGCCCCCTGAGTTGATGTCGCATCCTGAGTTGATGCCGCATCTTGAGTTGATGTCACCTCCAGAGCTGATGTTGTATCCCGAGCTATTATCTCATCCTAAGTTGATGTCGCCCCCTGAGCCGATGTCGCCTCCCGAGCTGATGTCGCCCCCTGAGCTGATGTCACCTCCCGAGTCGTTGCCGCTTCCCAAGCTGATGTCGCATCCTAAGTTGATGCCGCCTCCCAAGCTGATGCCGCCTCCTAAGCTGATGCCGCCTCCCGAGCTCTTATCGCCTCCTAAGCTGATGTCGCTTCCTGAGCTATTGTAGCCTCCCGAGCTAATGTTGCCTCCTAAGCTGATGCCGTATCCTGAGCTGATGTCTCATCCCGAGCTGATGCCGCTTCCTAAGCTGATGCCGCCTCCTGAGTTGCTGTCGCCCCCTGAGCTGATGTCGCTTCTGGAGCTATTATCGCCCCCCGAGCTATTGCTGCCTCGGAGGATGGTTTAGTATTTTGGACGGTTGCATCGGGTTAGGATTATCGATACAACCTGCTTTCTTTCTGCTTTCTTACTTACCCACGCTTAAAGAAATTTACTATTCTGCTCGCGATACTGTTTTTCGGTGCGTATTGATTTGTATTACTACTTGATTTTGCTGGTATTGTTGCTTTCGTGCTGAATGATTCGTCGAAGATTACTGTATAGAAATGGTTGCTATAGTCTTCGTCGCCGTTATGCCCGTCGGTGATGACTTCTTTGACGTTATCCAATTCGCTGATTGTTACACCTTCACTATACGGAATTCTTAACGCTATATTATAGCTAAATTTTCCATCTTCGTAGGCATCTGCAGCTGGTGCTGTACCTACGATTACACCTACATCAGTTCCTGGATCAGTAGCAGGTGCGAAAATGTTATCGACTGTCAGTTCATCTCCTTCCGCATCAAATTCTGATGATACTAAATAAACTTGGATGTCAGTATTAGCGATTAACGTAGTGATCGATGTTAAAATTCCACCAAGAACTGTAGCGTGATCGGTACCGTCTACTGGGGTTGCAAGTGTTGTAGATCTAGCTTTTTCAATTTTCTCTACCGCGGTCTTTAGATTAGACGTATCTGAAGTAGGCCACTCTGCTTTTGTGATCTCTGTTTCAAATGGTTCGTCGAAAATTATTGTATACGTATCTAAAGTTTCTGTGCTTCCGTCATCTTTTGGAACTTCTATAACTTTACTCTCGATATCATACTCAGATGCTATCGTCGCAATAATTGCTGGAGTGAAAGTACCAGCTGTATAAGGAATTTGTAATGCTACGTTGAATGCGAATACGCCATCCTCTTCATATGCATTCGCCCATCCAGTCGCGCTCGCGCTTTCGTTTACCGTTCCACCTGTGCCCACGAAAACATTACCAGTTGCCATTGCATTGTCTTCGTCCGCATCTGCTGAAATAATGGAAACCTTTATCTCTGAATTGCCTATCAATTTTGTTACTTGATCATGGATCGCTTCGGCCGCTAGTTTTGCATTCGCTGTTATTCTGTCATCATTCTCTAAAGTTTTGTCGGTGAGAATAGTTCCGTCGAGTACAAAGCTGTCTCTAGCGGAATCCAATCTGCTCGCCGCTGTTAACACATCTGCCTTCTCTATCATCGTCCACTTATACGCTTCTGTCGCAATGATGAATTCAAAATCTTCCACTGTTACATCAGCCACAGATCCTCCTGAAACTGACAACGTAATTGTTGCTGTACCCTCGCCTACTGTTCCTTCAGGCTCTTCGGACGTTCCAACTACCGGAGCTTCAATTGCAGTATCTGCTATTGCCACGGTGATTTCTTCCTTGATATATGCATTTTCAATAACTGCCTCGATTAATTCTTTCAGATAAGTTTCCGCCGCAGTTTTTGCCGCAGCCGCTTCTGCACTAGTATATGGAACGATCGGAAGCGCATCGCCGTTGGCCATAAGTGCCTCTACTGCTGCTTTCGCTTGCTCTAATGCTGTTCCCGCATATTTTGCTTTTGCAACTACTTGAGGTTTTGCTGCTCCATCTACTGTACCATTGGCGTGTGCCTTTCCAGAGAAAGTTTTGAACGCCTCGTTTAGAGTATATAATGTACTAGTTGTATCACCAGTAACTGTTGCTCCATCGGTTGAGCCCGCGGTTAATTTTTTCGCATCGTTTGGAGTTCCCTCAAGATCGTCGATCGCATCTTGAGCTGTTTCAATTGCGGTCACCATAACTTCGATGTTATCAGTAAGTGCGTAAAGCGTTCCTATTGCCAATTCGTATATGTCACCATCTTCAGTGAAGTTATCAAGGCTATCAACTTCGACGATCGATTCTACATATTCAGTCATCGTTGCTATGCTATTTGCTAACACAGATTTGGCTGTAGTCAGTGATGTCAATGTACCGTTCGCTCCGCCGATTGCTTCCTCATCCGCATTGGCGCCACCATTTGGTAATTTGTTTCCAGTTACATTKGTAAACTGAGTGATAGCGCTTTCGAGRTTAGCTGCTGCTACGGTGAACGTCGCATTTGCTCCCGGCTCGGTATATTTCGTCGCATATGCGGTAGTCGCTTCYTTGAGTACTGCCTCGATAAATACTAGCGGTGCCTCAGATTCTTCATCGCCGTCTGCTGTGTACTTGAAGCCGTCTACATCTTCTGTCGTTACCCACTTAAAGCTATCTGCCACGTCCGTGCCTTGCGCTTCGCTAGTTTTAGTTTCTGTTAACAGATTTGCCTCGTCGATTAATAKTTTTAACTCCACTTTTGCTTTCGCCGCATCTGCCGCTTCGAGCTCCGCATCGAGCTTACCGTCTTTCAATGCTTTTTCGGCTGTTTGCACTGTAGTTGTGAATGTTTTTACRATATTTTGTAATGCCGCGATGGTCGTTTTGCCTGTGCCTGTCGCTTCGCCAACTGTTTCGGTTGTGGTGTTGAAGATCGACGCTTGCGCTAACGTAATTTGATTTTTCAAAGCTGTAATCGTTGTAGCAGGCAGCCATTTGGAGTCGGTTGGAACGTCTAGGCCATTTGCGGATGTGAAAACTGGACTGCGTCTGTCCGCTCCGTAAAGGATCGCTTCTGCAGCTTTGATGAGCTCGTTGACGATATCCACTTGCTCGATAAGCGCATTGTTTTGGCCCGCAGAGTTTTTCGCGCTGGTGATCACTTTGTTGAGTGTAGTCACGGCGGTGTTCAAAAGTTTGTACTCGTTGTTCAGATTTAAAGTGGTTGACGTTGCTGTGTTAACTGCTGTTGCGGCACGATCGATCGCAGTTTTGAAGGCAGTGTAGTTGAGTTGWGGAATCCACGCGTAGAACGAKGACACGTCGCCACCATCTCCTGAGAGACTCAATTTCACCTGCGCATATAAATCGAGTGGGCCTGGAACCAACTCATCTTGTGACGATACGCCATCTTTAGCTAAGCCGATTACGCTATATGCCTGAGCYACAGCTTCGGACAATTGCTTGAGCGCTGCGCTATATGCGAGAGTTTCTGAATTAGGAGATCCAGCGGTTTTCGTCGCGGCTTCGAACGCCGTAGTTGCTGCGTCGAGAGTTTTTAATGCGGTAGTCARAGGTGTCGCGTTTGCGTTTGATGCGGTCATAAATTTATCGAGAACGGATTGAGCCGCGGTCACAGCGTTGGCATATTTTGTAACGTCGAGTGAAGTAACCCATTTTGCGTTTGCCGGTACGTCGACGCCATYGACTTTGGCAGTAACGTGGATCTCGCCAGCTCCAGTAGTTCCGTATTCCATTCCAGTTTGGCCATCTTCGCTGGTGTACGTATTGCTAGGTGCAGCAACTCCTGGAAGATATTTCAAGTTGTTGATTGYTTTATTGGCCKYATTGATAGCCTCTCGTAGAGACGCCGTTTCGATAGCATCAGTTCCGAGTAATAACGCTGGAACAATATCWKCTTTAATATCGCCGTTGATGTTTCGGCCGTAGAATAACTCGAACGCGGATTGCATTTCGGTGAGAGCCGCGATTGCCACATCRAGAGTTGCTCTCGCATCAGGGGTGTCAGGGCTAGCAAATTTGTCAACGAAAGTGTTAGCTTTAGTAGCGGCACTGGYGATAGTCGACTTAGCGGTGGCGGTGGTCCATAACGCGCTCGCTGGAACATCGGATCCGAATGCGGAGCTGACCAAAATATCTTCCACTGCAGGCACCTGGATTATAAGATCAGTATCTATCTTATAAGCAAAGTTACCGTTCTCGACGTAAGAAATATATTTTCTGAGTGTCGCAACAATTTTGTCATAAGATTCTTTGGTACCGAATTGAGCTGTCGTCTTGAATGTCTCGGTAGCAGTTGTAATTTTGGTAATGGCAGCCTCGAGTTTTGCAAGAGTAGCTTGAGGAGATGTGAGCTCCTCGAGCGCATCATCGATAGCGGTGGTCATAACTTTTCTTACTGCAGAAGAAGTCCACTTAGTTCCGCYAGTTGGTATAAGGCTAGTTCCTGTTGTCGTGCCGCTTACATTTGTRCCGTTCGCATCGCTCACTACGATTTCATCGCCGGTGCCTGAATCCGATGTTAATTTACCAGCTTCATCATAGATTTTAGATCCAACAAGAGGTGCGGCAGCGTTGATAGCTTTGAGTAAATCAACTTTCGCTTGATCGAGAGCTTTGATATTAGCCGCGGTAGCCGTACCAGGTTTAGGAACGAAAGCGTTAGATGCGGAAGTCAGAGTTTTAAGCGCGGTGCTCACATCGGAGGTGTTCGCCGTTTTATCGAGTTCGATAGCCGCCGCCTCGATAGCAGAATCAAGTTTTTCTTTAGCAGCCGGGGTAACCCAATATTCGTGGCTAAGAACATCAGCGCCAGCGACTCCACTTGTGGTCACAGCTGAACCGTTAGCATCTTTGAGTTTCGCAGTTGCAGTAACGTAAGCATTGTAGAGATCAACTTTGGCTGAAGATTGTAGATCGATAATAGCGGTGTTCTGCGATTTTGCATTCACGAGCTCAGCCAATGTAGCCACTTGCTCAGCAGTAGCTTTATCGGCTGGTATCGCATCGATAGCCGCGAGCAATTTATCTGCATAATCTTGGGTGAAATATTGATTAGTAACGCTAGGAACTTCGGTCATAAATGCAGTGATCTCATCGTCTGATATTCCTGCAACACCGTCTGTAGCTGCAATAACATCTAGTGCGGCTTTTTTGAGAACGTCTACCCCACCTTTTTCAGCGCTGACATACGCATCGGCGTCGGTTCCGCCAAATTCCCCATTTTCACCGTAGAGAATTTTCTTCGCTTCAGCCAGCCAATGCGTTTTGCCAGTATCATCGAAAGCTTTAGAACCCTCAATTTTGGTTGGTGTGAATGCTTTGATCGCTTCGGCTAAGTTACTATTAGTATATTCTGTATCGAAGTACTTTGCATCACCGATATAACCTTCGACAGAATCGTTTTCTAAGGCAGCTGCCTCATCCACTATTGTTTGTGCCGCGATCATGGCCTCTCTTAAGGTTTTGAACATATCCGGTGTTACCCAGTAATTGTCTTTTTCTAATACAGCACTAGTTTTTTTGCCATCTTCGCCATATACATATATACCGTCTGTAGAAAGTTTTACTGTAGCGCCTAGCTCGATTTTGTTGATGTCGATTTTTTGATTATCAGTATCACTAGAGTCAATAATACCTGTGTTAAATGCAGCCTCCGCGGTAAGATCAGAATCGCCTCCACCTGCTGCTTGGAACTTAAATGTAGCTGCGTTTAATTTACCAGTATCTATTAATTCGTCTTGAACTGATTTATAAGCTGTTGTATAATCCGTAGCTTTATGGGCTGTCGTACCTTCCTCATACGCCTTCGCCGCGGCCTTGAGATCTGCTATAGCGTTGGTGAAGTACTTGTTATCTTTATTGATTTCGCCAAGTGCTCCTCTTTAGTTTTACTGTCTTCGAATGTCAAAATTTCTTTGTACTCTGCG
>NZ_ABEQ01000077.3 GCF_000171335.1 Candidatus Epulonipiscium viviparus | reverse complement strand
TATGATTCATAAGTTACCTCCTAGATATTTGTATCTAATATTATACATAAATTGTAATGTTTGTCAATGAAGAATAGCAAAATACCTATGCATAGGATTATTTGAGATATTTATTTGTGATTTTTATCTAATTAGAGAATTTAATATCATTTTTGAAGGTTTCAGTTTTTTAGCATAAAAAAAGAGTAGACCGAAATCTACTTTATAAAAGTTTATTTAATTCATATTTAATATCATCTAATGAAGTTGCCTTGTTTAAGTCGCTTCTAAGTTTGGCGGCTTGTGGAAATCCTTTTATATAACACGATAAATGTGCTCTCATTTCACGAATGCCAATATACTCGCCTTTGAAAGCAATTAAACTTTGGGTGTGCTTCAAAATGATTTCTATTTTTTCTGGTAAGGTGGGATCTGGAAGAAGCTCTCCGGTATTGAGATAGTGTAGCGTGCGCTGAAAGATCCAAGGGTTTCCGAGGGCCGCTCTGCCAATCATGATAGCATCGCAATTGGTGTAGTCTAGCATGGCTTTTGCATCCTCGGGAGATTTGATATCACCATTGCCTATGAGCGGAATGGCTATTTTGGATTTGACCTTTTTTATAATGTCCCAGTCGGCAACTCCAGAATAAAACTGATCTCTGGTGCGACCATGCAACGTGATGGCAGACGCACCTGCAGCTTCGATTGCTTGTGCAACTTCTATTGCGTTAACTTCTGTGTAACCCTTTCGAATTTTAACGGTCACTGGCTTTGGCGACGCTTTGGCAACAGCACTGACTATTGTATAAACCAACTTAGGGTTAGCAAGGAGAGCAGAGCCTTCGCCATTTTTTGTAATTTTGGGTGCAGGACAGCCCATGTTGAGATCTATAAAATCTACAGAACTCTCAGATACTTGCTGTGCCATAGCAGATAAGATACTGGGATCGCTGCCAAACAACTGTGCCGCTACCGGATGCTCAGTATCAGCAACTTGTAATAATACGCAAGTTTTATCATTTTCGTAGAGTAGAGCTTTTGCACTCACCATTTCTGTATATACAAGTCCGGCTCCAAACTCTTTGCAAATATTTCGATAAGGTAAGTCAGTAAATCCAGCCATTGGCGCCAGAGCGATGTTATTGGGTATTTCGATTGTTCCGATTTTCATATCACAGACTAAAGATCCTTTTGCTAGCTTTTTTTCGAACAACTAAGCAGCCTAGAATGCCGACTATAATAGAAAATAGTGCAACAAGTTGAGAGATCGGTATTCCGATGCCAGGTATTACGAGTTGGTCTGTGCGAAGGCCTTCGATCCAAAAGCGACCGATTCCATATCCTATTATATACCAAAAGAAAATTTCGCCGTGTGCTTTTTTTCGTTTATAGTAGATTAGCAATATAATTAATAAAACGATGTTCCAGGTAGATTCATAAAAGAATGTTGGATGGACCTGGATGTATGTTAGGCCCTGATCGATTACTAAATTATCTAAAATAGTAGGTGTAAGAGAATGCGCGGCGTCGCTTTTTAGAATGCGCATTGCAAAATATCCATCGGTATAATCACCAAAAGCTTCTTTATTAACAAAGTTGCCATAGCGACCGATGGCCTGACCTAACAAAAGGCCTGGAGCCCATATATCTCCGAATTGTAGCAAATTGATGCGCTTAATTCTGGTGTAGACAATGGCAACGATGATAGATGCAATGATGGCGCCGTATATGGCGATGCCACCCTGGCGTAAATTAAAAATTTGACCGATGTTGTTACTATAGTAGTCCCATTTGAATGCTACATAATAGATTCTGGCACCAATGATAGCAAAAATAATATCAATCATAATGAAATCATAAACGGAATCAGGAGAAATTTTTTCAACTTTGGCTAATTGCGCACATAGCAGCGTTCCTAGAATAATCCCTGTTGTTATTATGATTCCATACCAATAGATTGGCAGTCCAAAAATGGAAAAAGCTACCGAATCAATATTGAACGAAAGTCCTATGTTTGGAAAATATATATTTGGCATATTTTGCTCCTTAAAAATGGTATGAAATTTTTAGTTTTTGTACAAACTGTTATAGAGTAAAAATATTTTATTTGAGGTGATTTATGGCAAATCAAACTTGTAGACACTATAGAGTAGCACAAAAACAGCATGAAGTATATGAACCAGAACAAGAAATTAAAAAAGCTATTTGTAATCCCTATTCGGTCTTATTGATCATACCATGTATTTTATCATTAATGCTAGGCTTTTGTCTAGGGAAAATAAAGTAAACTTTGGCGAGGATGCTCGCCTTTTTTGTTGCAAGTTGAAAAAAAGTCTTGTATAATAGGAAAATATTTGAGAAAGGAATGAAGAAATATGAATTTAGGGATTGTGGGGCTTCCGAAYGTCGGAAAGAGTACATTATTTAATGCGTTAACAAAAATGGAAGCTGATGCTGCGAATTATCCGTTTTGTACAATAGAACCAAATACCGGAAGAGTGAATGTGCCGGATAGCAGATTAGATGTATTAAGYGAAATGTATAAAAGCGAGAAAGTTATACCAGCAGTATGTGAGTTTGTAGATATAGCGGGGTTGATAAAAGGCGCTAGTAAAGGGGAGGGCTTGGGCAATCAATTTTTGTCGCATATAAGAGAAGTTGATGCGATTGTTCAAGTGGTGCGTTGCTTTGAAGATGAAAATATTATTCATGTGGACAAAACTATCGACCCTGTAAGAGATATAGAAACGATAAATTTAGAATTGATATTGTCGGATATGGAAGTGCTAGATCGTCGTATTGCAAAGACCAAAAAAGTTGCCAAAGCAGATAAGGCGGCACAAAAGGAAGTTGTATTTCTTGAAAAACTATACGCGCATTTAGAAGAAGGTCAGCCTGCAAAAAGTATGGAGACAGAAGATGATGACGAGGCAGCATTGTTAAAAAATCTGGGGCTTATCAGTCAAAAGCCTACCTTATATGCAGCAAATGTTGCAGAAGCAGATCTTGTGACAGAAAATGAGTATGTAAAGCAATTACGTGATTTTGCAAAGACTGAAGGATCGGAAGTGTTTGTGGTTTCGGCTCAAATTGAACAAGAATTATCAGAACTTGATGCCGAAGAAAAAGCAATCTTTTTGGAGGATCTGGGMATTACAGATACTGGGTTTGCCAAGTTAATCAATGCTAGTTATAAATTACTAGGATTAATAAGTTATTTAACAGCAGGACCAAAAGAAGTTCGTGCATGGACAATTACAAAAGGAACCAAAGCTCCGGGAGCAGCTGGAAAAATTCATTCAGATTTTGAAAGAGGATTTATACGAGCAGAAGTGGTCAACTTTGATGATCTGGTAGCGTGTGGTTCATATAATGGAGCAAAAGAGAAAGGATTAGTAAACGTTGAAGGGAAAGAGTATGTCGTTAAAGATGGCGATATAATTTTGTTTAGATTTAATGTTTAGAATGTAGAAATGGATATGAAATTATGTATTTTAGCAAGTGGAAGTAAAGGTAATTGCACATATATAAAGGCGGGGAAAGCTCGTATTTTGGTAGATATTGGTATTAGCGTAACTCAAGTAATAGCAAAACTTAAGCAAATTGGTGTTGATCCAGTAGATATTACTGCAATCTTTATTACGCACGAGCATGATGATCATATCAAGGGTGTTGGATTTTTTTCACGAAAGTTTGGCACTCCCATATATGCGACTCAAAAAACTTGGGATGTAATCCTAGCCAAAGAGCTAATGGGCAAAGTAACAAATATAAAAATTATAGACGTGGCAGTTCCTGTTCTCATAGCTAATGTTTTGCGAATTAAGGCCTTTAGCATTTCGCATGATACAGTGGATCCTGTAGGGTATGTATTTAATACAACAACAAAGAAAATAGGATATTTAACAGACTGCGGAACTATTGATCAAAATATTGTATCAGAATTATCTGATTGTAATGGAATTGTTTTAGAGTTCAATCACGAGCTAAACTTATTGGAAGTTGGAAAATATCCGTATTTTCTAAAGAAGCGCATTGCAAGTAACATAGGGCATCTTTCTAACGATGATGCCGCCAAACTATTATTAGATGTGTATCACAAAAATTTAAAATGGGCTATCTTGGCTCATATTAGTGAGGAAAATAATGTACCAGAATTAGCATACCTCAGCGCTAAAAATATATTAAAAGGTAATAATAAAAATTCTGATATTCAACTATATATAGCGCAACAAAAAAAACCTTCGGCCATATTAACTATTTGATATGGCTTTTTTATTTCTATTAAGAATATACAAAAATTTGTCGACATAATATTTAGTATAGGTAGAAATAATTTTGGAAAGGAATAAGTTCATGAAAATAAAAAAAACATGTATGATATTAATCAGTAGTTTGGCCATGTCGACTAATTTTATTTATGCTTATGTGGATGCATCGTTGCCTTCGACCGAGCATATGGCAACATTTCCACTGGTTAAGGAAATGCACTATCAAGTTACTAATGTAATGGATTCGCTGCAAGTGTATGAATATAACTCTGCTGGAAATATTGTACGCAAAAGTTTTTATACGGGACCGGATGGACCAGCATTTCCAGAAGATCCCAAACCGAAAAAAGGTGAACCTATTATTGTAGCTCCAACAGAATATTTATCAAATGGCTTGATTGATTACCGAAGAAAAGACAAAGTTCAAAACTATACAGAGCAAGCTAGAACAATATATGACTATCAATATAATACAAATGGACTGTCAATAATAGAAACAAATTATAGTCTAAATTCAATGAATAATCTTGATGCAGTGGAAACGAAAACATATCAATATGATACAAATGGAAAGCTGTTAAAGTATGAATTGTATGTACAAAATAGTTTGATTAACTCTAAAATTTATGAATATGACATACTTAAAACGACAACATATGTGTACGACAGCTTGAATGCGGCACCAGAAGCAGTGGTATCAGATTACAATCCAAAAGGAAATGTGGTAAAAGAAACTTTTACGACAGCAGATCAAACGGTCGTTCGTATTACTAAGTATGATGAATATGACAATATTACCCAAATTAGTGATTATTTAGATAGCGAAAAGGGACCTCTTATCAACCGTTCTACCTATGAGTATGATTCACGTGGTGATCAAATCAAAATTAATCGTACATCTGTAGATCAACCTACTTCATTTGAGATATTTGAATATGATGATAATCACAATTTAATCAGACATAATTTTTATATAAATAATCAATTAGATAAGTATTATCTATATTCTTACGATATATACGGAAATAAAATTACAGAGAGATATTATATGAATGGAGTTTTACAGCATGTAATCACTAATGCCTATGATTCTGCGCAAAATATAGTTAGGCATGAGCAATTTTTTAGCCCAGGGAATCTGAAAAATTTCTTTAGTTTATATACATACGAAGATACAGGAAATGTTCTTTACAAATATGATTTTAGAGATAACGGAGTGCAGACAGGATATACTCTTTATAACTATGCATATGGTTCAACTGCTCTAAACTAGAAGGTTACTGGCAAATCGTCCAAGCCTTATATAGATATGCCAGCAATAGTGAGAGGTGGGCTGAAATATAACAGATTGCCAAGTGGTCTTCAAGCCTAATTTGAGAGTTTYTTTATATGTTTGATAACTGATTCTAAGTGAAGCATCAAAGCTTTGCTTAGTTTTTTTGTTTGCTTAATAACATTAATAATGTTCTGCTGTTTAAAAATGAAATCCCATTTCTTTGATCTTCTGAATGTCTTCTTCCATTGATATTCCAGCTGTTGTTAGCATATCTCCAGTAATTGTGGCATTTGCTCCGCAGCGAAAAAGTGAGTAACCACTATCACTCATAAGCCCTCTGCCACCTGCAAGTCTTAAATATGCTGTTGGTAATATAAATCTAAAAAGAGCCACCGTTTTTCGAAAATCTTCTTCAGTGATTTTATCCAGTGTTTCATAAGGTGTTCCTTTGACAGGGTTTAACATATTGATCGGAACACTTTGAACATTCAGCTCTCTAAGAGAAAACGCTAAGTCTATTCTATCTTCAAAAGTTTCGCCAATTCCAATAATAGCCCCACTGCAAATATACATTCCTACAGATTTTGCTTCATTGATTGACGCGATTTTATCTTCAAAACTATGCGTACTACACATATTCGGAAAATTTCTTTGGGAAGTTTCAAGATTATTATGCATTCTAGTAAGACCTGCGTGATATAATTTTTCGTACTGTGCCCTTTTTAAAAGACCAAATGAGCCACATAGCTTAATAGGAACATCTCGCATGTTTTCAGCTATATCACAAATTGTATCAATTTCGGCATCAGTTACGTTTTTTCCAGATGTAACCATGGAATAACGCATAACTCCTTGTTTCGCATTTCGAATTGCTTCCTTTTTAATGATATCGCTAGATAACAAAGGATATTCTGTACACACCGTCTTATAATGTACAGATTGAGCACAATATTTGCAATCTTCACTGCATCTACCGCTTTTTGCATTTATAATTGTACAAATATCAAATTGGCTGCCGCAAAAATGTTCTCTAATCTCATTTGCAAATTTGCAAAGTAAGTTTAAATCTTCATCAACTAATTGAATAGCCTCATTTTTTGACAGCTGATATCCATTCAATATCTCTTTTTTTAAATTATATAAGTTCATATTTATCTCACTTTCTTATGATAGGTATCGATTTTTTTGCAAGAATTGCTGATACAAAGCAAGTTATTTATCTCATAAACATGGCTACCACAATTCCAATTGCAAGATAAGGTCCAAATGCAAATTCCCTTTCTGGATTTCCGGCAATTGATTTTACTGCATACCAAAATAATGCAATATAACAAGCTGTAGAAAAGGCTATCATAATTTTTGATGAACCCAAATACAGCCCAGCACCTGTCATCAACTTTAGATCTCCTCCACCCATTGCTTGTTCTTTTGTGAAAACTATGATCAAAAATAGAATACTCGGAATTATCAACATTCCTACAATGTGTTCAACAATATTATTAGCATTCATTGCTGTATTTATAATTCCCAAACACATTATTGCTGCAGTAAATTTGGGTGGAATTATTTTCGTTGCAGCATCAGATATAGATATGCATATTAAATATACGCACATTAAAACTTCTAACATATAAATCTCCTAAACTCWTTTKCTAATATGGACYAAAAAGCCCCCACTTCTATAAGTGAGGGGAGTAACCAGTATTTCTAATATTACGATTTAAAATTTTATTAAATCCTGTGTATTTTGCATCTTTAGCTGCGGTCAAAATTTCTTCAAACATCTTTAGCCTAGAATCTGTATAATCTGCAAGATGAACAATCATTGCTTCGATTGATTTTGGAACTTCTGGAGATCCATATTGCTGCTCTCCATGATGAGATATTAAGATGTGCAATATAAAATTAGCGACATCAGGATTGAATCCATCTAGCTTTGAAATTTCTAAGGCTACTCGATTGGTGCCTAATACAATATGACCTAGCAATTGCCCTGCATCTGTGTATTCATTTTCTGGAAATCCAGAGAGTTCGTCTATTTTGCCAATATCATGAAGAAGACAGCCGGTAATTACTAAATCTTTATTTGCATGTTCATACAAATTGCTAAGGAATACTCCAATTTGAGTCATCGTGATAGAATGTTCTAGTAATCCGCTCAAATATGCATGATGAATTGTTTTTGCTGCAGGCTTGGTGAAGAATTTTTTATGAGTCTGTTCGTCTAAAAATATTGTTTCTAATAATCTTTTCATGTCAGCATCTTGAACAATATCAATATATTTATAGAGCTCTTCTTCTAATTTTGCAATATCCTTATTAGTATGTGGAATCAGCGCTGCGAGATCATATTCGCCTTCTTTAGCAGGTCTGATTTTAAATATGTTTAGTTGAGGCTGATCTAAAAAAAGTGTAACCTCTCCTTCTACATAAACAACCTGTTCACTTTGGTATGGTTCAATTGCTGTATGAAATGCCCATACTTTGGCATCAATTATACCGCTCTCATCTTGTAATTTAAGAGAATGGTAGTCTTTACCATTTTTATTTTTAAGAATTTGCTTATTTTTGGTTATAAAATAACCTTTCACATGTGTTTGTGGAACAAAATCTGAAATCATATCTCCCTCCTTTGCCACATTAAAGTAGCAAAACTTATTTTTCGTTAAATACTTCCTTATTATCCACCAAATATTTTACGCCAGAAACAATGGTAAGAACCAATGAACAATAAGCTAATATCGTCGCAGTTGTACTCATAAAATCGTTTGTATACGGACATAAATAAAATATAATCATGATCATTTGTACAACAGTTTTAATTTTTCCGAGCATATTGGCACTGACAATGATATTTTGCCCAGCTGCTATTAGTCGAACCCCAGAAACCATAAATTCTCTTAATAAAATCAGCACGACTATCCAAGCGGGTAAGACGCCATTGGGGACAGATTTCCCCATATCAATAAGAGCAATCATAGCAGTACAGACCAGCATCTTGTCTGCAAGTGGATCCATAAATTTTCCTAAATTTGTAACTAAATTTAATTTTCGGGCCAAATATCCATCAAGAAAATCAGTAAAGCTAGCTATAATAAATATAATTAAAGAAATCCATAAAGTGGTGATAAAGTTAAAAAAGGGAATCCATATTACTGTCATAAATACAAATACTAAAATAATTCTAAGTGTTGTAAGCTTATTCGCAATATTCATAGACTACTTCTCCAATCAAATCATACTCATCAGCTTGAGTAATTTTCACAGAAATAAAATCTCCACACATCAAATCGCCTTCATATTCTACAAAAACTTTTGAATCTACCACAGGTGCATCGCCATAAGTTCTGCCAATATAAACATCCTCCTTTTCTAGTTTTCCTTCTATTAAAACTCTAAAAATTTTGCCAACTTTTGTAGCACAAATTTGTTTAGAAATTTCTTGCTGGATTTTCATAATTGTGTTTTTACGCGATTCTTTGATATGCTCATCAATTTGATTTGCAAGTTTAGCAGCAGGGGTGCCTTCTTCTTGAGAATACGTAAAAACTCCAAGACGATCCAGTTTAGTTTCTTTTACAAAGTCAATTAAATTATTGAAATCTTCTTCTGTTTCTCCAGGAAATCCGACTATCAAAGTAGATCGAATCATTATATTCGGGATATTATCACGTAATTTTTGGATCAATTGTTTTAAAAATGCGTTGCTACTTTTTCTGTTCATTCGTTTTAAAATCTGATCCGAAGAGTGTTGAATAGGAATATCCAAATATTTACAAACTTTGGAATTTACCTTAATTTCCTCGATCAATTCATCTGTAATATTTTCGGGATAACAATACAATATTCTAATCCATTCGATACCATCTATATCAGAAAGTTCTTGCAGTAAATTTGTGAGCGTATATCCTTTATCGATTCCATACATTGTAGTATTTTGTGCTACCAAAATAATTTCACTTACTCCATCTTCTGCTAGTTGCATAACCTCTTCAACAATCTTTTCTTTTGGACGGCTTCTATATTGACCACGAAGAGATGGGATTATACAATAGGTACAATGACTGTTGCATCCTTCGGCAATTTTTATATATGCGAAATAACCTCCAGTGGTTAATACTCTTGGCATATTCTCCAAATGTGGTCGATTGACATCTTCGAAGTGTTGCTTTACTTCATTTTGGTCTAGTACATTTCTTGCGATGTGAACAATTTTATCATAAGAAGTAGTGCCGACCACAGCATCCACTTCTGGCATCTCTTCTAACAATTCGGTTTTATACCTTTCTGCCATACATCCTGTTACAATTAATGCCTTGCAATTTCCTGTTTTTTTATATTGTGCAACTTCTAATATACTATCAATACTTTCCTGTTTTGCATCATCTATAAAACAGCAAGTATTAACGATAATAACGTCAGCTTTATCCTCTTCGCTTATTAATACAAAACCTCCTTCGTTTAAAAGGCCTAACATATGTTCGCTATCTACTAAATTTTTATCACATCCCAGTGATAAAAATGTAACTGTATTTGCCACCTAACAACTTCCTTTCCATATTTAAACATGTAATTGTGCAGCTCGTACACAATTTTTAAGCAACATAGCAATGGTCATAGGTCCAACCCCACCAGGTACTGGAGTAATATACTCTGCAATACCCAAGCAAGAATCGAAATCAACATCCCCGCATAATTTACCATTTTCGTCATGGGTTATTCCTACATCTATTACGACAGCTTTAGGTTTAATCATTGCTCCAGTAATAAATTTTGCTTTGCCTACAGCTGAAATCAGTATATCGGCTGTTTTTATTTCATTCGCTAAGTTAACAGTTTTTGAATGGCAGATACAAACTGTCGCATCTTCGTTTAAAAGCATTAATGCTAAAGGTTTTCCTACAATATTACTGCGTCCTATAATAACACATTTTTTGCCGGCTATTTCAATATTTTCATGTTTTAAAAGCGCCATAATTCCCAATGGAGTACAACTTTCAAAGGAAGAACCGCCTGCAATGAGACCAGCTAAATTCTCTTTTGAAAAGCCATCAACATCTTTAGAAGGAGATATAGCAGCTATAATAGTCGATTGATCCATATGTTTAGGAAGTGGTAATTGAACCAATATTCCATCCACAGAATGAGAATCATTTAATACCTCAATTAATTCTAGTACATTATTTGTTGTGCTACTTTCATCTAATGTGTAGATTTGAGATTTTATTCCAACATAATCGCAGGCTTTTTGCTTGTTCTTGATATATATTTGGGCCGACGAATTTGTTTGAACAGTAATAACAGATAACCCTACAGTTTCAGGAGCCATTGCTTCAACAGCATCTTTAACTTCTTGTTTGATAATAGAAGCGATTTTTGTACCATCTATTTTTTTAGTTTCTATATTCATTTAAAATAACCCCGTTACTACACCATTTTTATCAATATCGATTTTTTCAGCAGATGGAATTTTTGGTAATCCAGGCATTGTCATTACGTTACCTGTAAGTGCAACAACAAATCCTGCTCCTGCAGATAAACGAATCTCTTTTACTGTAGTTATAAATTCTGTTGGCGCTCCCAAAGATTTTGCATTATCTGAAAAGGAATACTGATTTTTTGCTATACACACTGGTAAATGGGAAAAGCCTAATTCCTCAATCTTCGCAATCTCTTTTTTGGCAGAAGAATCTATTTTGACTGCTGATGCCCCATATATGTTCGTTGCTATTTTGGTGATTTTATCGATAATAGATGTTGAATCATCATATAAAAATCTAAAATCTGCTGGTTCGTTTTCTAATACATCAACAACTGCGTTGGCAAGATCCAACCCGCCTTCTCCACCAAGTTCCCATACTTTAGAAACGCAAAATTTAGCATTTTGAGTTTTACAAATTTCCTCTACTGCGTCTATTTCTGCGGCAGTATCAGTTACAAATGCATTCAATGTTACAATCACAGGAACTCCAAATTGTTTAAGGTTGTGAATATGACGCTTTAGGTTTTCGCTACCCTTGTGAAGAGCATTTAAATTTTCTGTGGTTAAATCTTTTTTGACTCCGCCATTATATTTTAGTGCTCTAATKGTAGTTACTAATACAACGGCATCAGGGGCAATATTTGCTTGACGACATTTAATRTCCATAAATTTTTCGGCACCTAAATCTGCYCCAAATCCAGCTTCTGTTACAGTTATATCACAAAGCTTCATTGCTAAAGTTGTGGCTCTTATGCTATTGCATCCATGTGCAATATTTGCAAAAGGTCCGCCATGCATTAAAACTGGAGTATTTTCCAARGTTTGAACAAGATTAGGATTTATTGCATCTTTGAGAAGAGTTGCCATTGCTCCTTGGGCCTTTAAATTTTTTGCATAAATTGGCTTTTTATCGTAGGTGTATCCTATCATTATATTGCCAAGTTTRGTTTTCAAATCTTCCAAATCATTTGCTAAGCATAAAATAGCCATCACTTCAGAAGCAACGGTGATCATAAATCCGTCTTGCCTAATGACTCCGTTTGCCTGYGAATTTAGACCYACTATTATTTCACGTAAAACCCTATCGTTTAAATCAACACAYCTCTTAAAAGTGATGGTTGCAGGATCGATTCCTAGCTCATTGCCTTGGTGAATATGATTATCAATCATGGCACATAACAGGTTATTACATGCTCCTACTGCGTGTATGTCACCGGTAAAATGTAGATTTATATCTTCCATAGGTACGACCTGAGAGTATCCACCACCTGCAGCTCCACCTTTAATTCCAAAACAAGGTCCAAGTGATGGTTCTCTCAAAGCGATTATAGCATTTTTGCCTAATTTACTCAGTGCTTGACCTAACCCGACTGTAATTGTAGTTTTGCCTTCCCCAGCTGGAGTTGGATTTGTGGCTGTTACTAAAATAAGTTTGCCATTTTGATTATCTTTTACTTTATTATAGATACTGTTTGCAATTTTTGCTTTATACTTTCCATATTGTTCAATATCTTCTGCTGCAATACCGATTTTTGCTGCGATATCTGTAATAGGTAGCATAGTTGCTGCTTGTGCGATATCTAAATCACTCATTGTTTATAACTCTCCTTTTAAAAAATTTCGTACTTCATTAGTGTTTCCCATAAAGATAATTTTTTTAGAAGTATTTTTCAGTTGATACTTATACATAGGATCATAATAATCTATTAATAGCATCTTGATCCAATCTTTATGCATATCAGTTTGACCAAATATTAATTGTTTGCTAAAAGCAGCATTAAAGCTGTTGATTAGATTCTGAGTTGCAAGACCTCCGAGTCGTTTTTTTAATCTGTCGATACTGCTCATAATATATTTAGCCCATTCGTATAATCCTATATCTGGATCTAAGGCATCGCAATATTCTTTTTGTGCTTCTATAACATATTCTGAATGTGTTATATTCACTCTAGTTTCTATATCTTCTTGTAATATAATTAATTTACCATTAGCAAAATGTGCTGCAAGATCAGGTGGGATAAAGTTAGCTCCAATGTGTCGACCTTCATCTTCAAGTAACATATATTTATAATTTTTATATTTGTTTTGTATCATAGCATATGCCAAATTATTTTCGAAATTGATTTGAGATGGCTGAGGGTCAATATGTCTACCAAATGATGACCCTCGATGATTGGCTAGTTTTTCTAAATCGACAGTTGCTGAAAACTCTGCTAGCAATTTAGTTTTGCCGGTTCCTGTGTATCCACCCAAAATCATAATATGTTGTGGAGCATACTGTGGTTGCAGATTCTCCATCAGATAATGTCGAAAAGCTTTATAACCACCTTCTAATCGTTCTATCTGACGACCTAGTCGTTTTTCGATCCATGACTGTGCAATTTTGGAGCGTTGCCCTCCACGAAAACAATATATAATYGCAGTAGGATTGTTGTTTATAAAATCAACCCATTTACAAATTCGGGTTTCTCGTAATTGTCCAGAAACTAACTCATGACCTAATTCTACTGCACTATCATTACCATGTTGTTTGTATTCTATACCTATTACATGACGTTCTAAATTATCCATAATAGGTATATTAACAGCATTTAAAAATGCACCTTTGTTAAATTCGACTTCTGCTCTAACATCAATTAATGGTGTATTATTTATAACTATATTTTTAAAATTCTTTGTCGTTTGCATATTTTCACTCTTTTTTCGTTTTGTTTTCCTTGCCATAATTACAAGTCTCGTTGACACATACAATTTTTTTATTCTTACCCTTTTCAACCAAAATATCACCACAAATAGGACAGAGCTCTCCAGTAGGTCTTTGCCAAGATATAAAAGAGCATTTATCATCTGCATTATTCTCGCAACCATAATAAATTCTACCTTTTTTACTTTTTTTCAAAATCACTTCTCCGCCACATAAAGGACACTTAACTCCGATAGGCTCAAACCAGGGTTTTGAAAATGTGCATTCTGGAAAATTAGGGCAACCAAAAAATTTGCCATATTTACTATACCGTACTACCAAATTTGTGCCACATTTTTCGCAAGGAATATTAGTTACTTCGGTAACGTCGATATTTTTAATTTCTTCTTCGGCTTTTTTTACTGTTTTATCAAAATTAGGATAAAATGCTTTGATGATTTCCTTCCATTCAATATTTCCCATGGCAATTTCATCGAGTATTCTTTCAAGTTGAGCGGTAAATTCAACATCTACTATTTCGTCAAAATAATTGAGCATTATATTATTAACAATTTCTCCAAGATCAGTAGGATACAATACTTTTTGCTCTTTTGTGATATACCCTCTTGCTAGCAGAGTGGTGATTGTAGGAGCATAAGTGCTTGGTCTACCAACTCCGTTTTCTTCTAATGTTTTAACTAATGATGCTTCTTGATATCTTGCTTTGGGTTTAGTGAAATGTTGATTTTTATCAATTTTAATAAGAGTCAACTCTTCACCTTCTACAACAGTAATTTCTTTAGAACTTTTTTCTTCATCTGCTTCTTTATATATCTTCAAAAATCCATCAAATTTTTCTTTTTGGTAGCTGGCTCCAAAAGTATATTTTCCATTTTGAATTTTAATAGAATGCGTTATAAATGATGCTTCTTTCATTTGACTCGCTAAAAATCTATTATAAATCAAATTATATAACCTATATTGGTCACGAGATAAATATTCTTTTAGGCTTGCGGGATTTTTTTCTAAATACGTTGGTCTAATCGCTTCGTGAGCATCTTGGATATTTTTAGATTTCTTATTGTTTTTTTCATTTTGTTTTAGATAGTTTTCTCCAAAAGTATTGATAATATATTCTTTTGCTGCAAGAGAAGCAGATTCCGAAATTCTAGTAGAATCGGTACGAATATAAGATACTATACCYACTTGTTCTTTCTCGATTTTAATTCCTTCATATAGTTGCTGAGCGATATTCATAGTTTTTTGAGTTGAATATCCTAATTGCTTTGCTGCTTCTTGTTGCATAGTACTTGTTGTAAATGGAAGTGGCGAATTTTTAATTTTTTCTCCATTTTTACACTTTAAAACTATAAAGTTATTATGTGCACATTCATCTATAACTTTTTGAGTATCAATTTCATTTTTAAGTTCAAATTTTTTGTTATTAATTTTTTCTAATGTAGCTTCAAAGCCCTTTGTTTTACTCATTTTAAACAAAGCTTTTACAGACCAATATTCTTGTTCTATAAATTCTGTAATTTCTTTTTCTCGATCGCAAATCAGTCGTAAAGTAACCGATTGTACTCGTCCTGCRCTAAGCCCTTTGCGAATTTTTTTCCACAATATAGGGCTAATTTTATAACCTACCAATCTATCTAAAATTCGTCTTGCTTGCTGAGCGTCTACCAAATCTAAATTTATATCTCGAGGGTGTTTAAGAGCATCTTTTACAGCAACTTCTGTAATTTCATTAAAAGTTATTCTTTTAACAATCTTACCCTCCAATCGCAATGCAAAATATAAATGCCAAGCAATAGCTTCACCCTCTCTATCTGGGTCTGTGGCCAAATAGATGCATTTTGCATTCTTTGCTTCTTTTCTAAGTTTTTGTATAAGTTCGCCTTTCCCTCTGATTGTAATATATTTAGGTTCATAATCATTGTCAACATCTATTCCTAACTGACTTTTAGGTAAATCTCTAACATGTCCTATAGATGCTTCAACCTTATATGACTTTCCTAAAAATTTGCTAATGGTAGCAACCTTTGCAGCAGATTCCACAATTACTAAATTATTAGCCACAATGAACAACTCCTCCATAAAGCATTA
>NZ_ABEQ01000078.3 GCF_000171335.1 Candidatus Epulonipiscium viviparus | reverse complement strand
ACTACAGAAGAAGATGAGCCAGCGGTAGAAGAAGATGAGCCAGCGGTAGAAGAAGATGAGCCAGCGGTAGAAGAAACTGAGCCGGTGGTAGAAGAAGCTGAGCCAGTGGTAGAAGCTGAGCCGGTAGTAGAAGAAGTTGCACCAGTGGTAGAAGCTGAGCCGGTAGTAGAAGAAGTTGCACCAGTGGTAGTAGAAGAAGCTGAGCCGGTAGTAGAAGAAGCTGAGCCGGTAGTAGAAGAAGCTGAGCCGGTAGTAGAAGAAGTTGCACTAGTGGTAGTAGAAGAAGCTGAGCCGGTAGTAGAAGAAGTTGCACCAGTGGTAGTAGAAGAAGCTGAGCCGGTAGTAGAAGAAGTTGCACCAGTGGTAGTAGAAGAAGTTACACCAGTGGTAGAAGCTGAGCCGGTAGTAGAAGAAGTTACACCAGTGGTAGAAGTTGAGCCGGTAGTAGAAGAAGTTACACCAGTGGTAGAAGTTGAGCCGGTAGTAGAAGAAGTTACACCAGCGGTAGAAGTTGAGCCGGTAGTAGAAGAAGTTACACCAGTGGTAGAAGTTGAGCCGGTGGTAGAAGAAGTTACACCAGTGGTAGAAGCTGCACCAGTGGCGGAAGAATCAGAAGTAGTAGAATGGGATACTGACGTTGTACCAGAAAAAGTAGAGAATGTTGATGAAAAAACAGGACCAGTGGTAGTTATTATAGATGCGGAGCTTGTTGATAAAGCAACTCCAGCTGAAGCAACGGGGGAGAAATAGAAAAATAAGRYAGCAACAGAAGAAGTTGAGTCAGTTATTATAGATGCGGAGCTTGTTGATAAAGCAACTCCRGCKGAAGCAACGGAGGAGGAATAGAMAAATAAGRTAGCAACAGAAGAAGTTGAGTCAGTTATTATAGATGCGGAGYTTGTTGACAAAGCAACTCCAGCTGAAGAAGATGCTATTGCGCAAGAGTTCGTCCGAGGTAAGAGTAAGTTGCGATARTAGTAAAGTGAAATATTTGTGATAAATGAAACTGATGCCGAAGACAAAAAAATATGACAAGCGAAAATAGCGGCGAGGTAATTTATAACACAGAATGCTCGATCACAATTGTGAAATACGATGCATGATGGGCCGAGAACTCTATGTTCTTGGCTCTTTTTTTTAGATAGATGAAAGGAAGTGATGTCAATGGCTAGGTATATTGCAACTCGTATAGCTTGGATTTTTGTGATGTTATTTGCAATATTATCGATGAACTTTGTGTTATTTAAGTTGGCCCCAGCGTATCCGCCAACTACAGAGGATGAGAAAACTGCATATTATAACAAGCAAGTATCGGATGGCTATATGGAAGTTACGTTGGTAAGTGATCAAGAGGAAATGGAAGAAATTCGTTACCAAATGTCAACTGCAACGACTGTTAGAAATTCTTATTATGAAGATAAAGGCGATTTTATTCGTGCGTATTTGCAGGTGCCTATTAGTGAGCAGTATTTTAACTGGATGGGCAATGTAATTTTTCGTCTAGATTTTGGACAGTCTACGCGCGTTGAAGTTGGTAGACCGGTATTTGATATAATTAAGGATCGTATGGCAACTACATTGACTATCAATATTATTGCATTATTTTTCTACACCCCGATTGGATTGGGCTTGGGGATATGGGCGGCATTAAAAAAGAATAAGCTAACAGATAATGTGATTTCGTTTATGGTTATGATAATGATTTCGATACCGAGTTTTGTAATTATGGTTATGCTAGTTATGATTTTTGGATATGGACTGGATTGGGTACCAACAATATTTCCGCCAAAAGACGCAGATATCATGTTGCGAATTCGTGGGTACATATTGCCAGTACTTGCCATGACATTTGGACCTATTGCAGGGTTAACTCGTACTACAAGAGCGGAGTTGACCGAAGTATTAACGTCGGAGTATTTGTTACTAGCAAGAACAAAGGGACTTACAAGAAAGCAGTCTGTAATCAGACATGCATTGAGAAATTCGCTTGTGCCATTGGTACCRGGAATTATTGGATCGTTTGCGGGGCTTTTGTCTGGCTCGGTAATTATAGAACAAATATATTCAGTGCCAGGAACAGGAACTATATTTCTTCGCGCATTAACTAAGAATGCATATGACTATAATTTGTTGTTAGCATCTACAGCGTTTTATACTTGCATTGGACTCTCTGCAGTGCTAATTGTCGACCTAACGTATGGACTTATTGATCCTAGAATTAGAATGGGAGGTGTCAGATAGATGGAAAACAGAAAAATAGAGCAAGATAAATTTAAGTTTATTCAAAAAGATGAAAAAATCTATGATCAAAAGATAGAAGGAAAGCCAGTCTCTTCTATGAAAGATGTTATGATTCGTTTTGCAAAGAATARGACTAATGTTGTTGCGACTTTTATTTTGCTATTTATTGTGTTGTGTTCGATGTTTATGCCAGCTTTGACAGGAAAAGAGTATGTGAAGCTGAATGAAAAACTAGCGTTTTTGCCTCCTAGAATACCAGTAATTGAAAAGCTTGGGGTGATGGATGGAACTGTGTTGGTAGAGAATAAGCCAATTGACCCATCGACCTATGATGAACAAACCGGCTTATATTTGCCAACTGGGTATAATCCTAAGGCAGTGGAGATGGATACCCTCAAAAATGATGTGGTGATGAGYACCGAGAAATCTGCAATTGTAACCGGTGGACAGTCTGTTATGAGGTTAGATTATGACTCTACAGAAATGACCGTGGAATCGAAAGATTATTTGGTGTTTACGAAAGCGAGCAATCCGAAACTTGCTATAAATCTATATGAATTGACAGGTAACACGGCAGTAGAAGTGCTATTGCAAACCAAACCAGGAACTTATGAAGTGATAGCAACTCTAAATGAAGCCGGATTACATGAACTGGAATTATATAAATTGAAGCCAGAAATTTTTGGAGATATATTTTCTAAGTTGAGATTGCGAATGACAGGAGGTGGGCTTTCTTCTGCAGCTATGATTGAGAGTGTAAAAGTGATAGATAGCTCTAGTGAGACACCTGTTTTTGAAAATKCTGGATACGCATTATCGTTGTATCCTATAGTAGATGGTGCCGGAAGTTATGTTCGTCAAAACGGAGAAATGATTGTGGCAACATTTAGATATAATAGATACATTGCCGCATTTGATTTAACTCATGAAATAGCATTTTCATCTGAGGAGTATGATAAATTGGTAGCGCAGTGGGGAGTAGAACCTATTCCGAACCCTGATAATCCCGATGGATGGTTTTTTGAAGAAGGATTTCCGATTAGAGAAGTTGTTAAAAAGAATGATGTTATTGTGATTGATGACAAAGAATATTTTTCGTATGAAGTGTATTTGGATTATCAGGCATATTTAGGATATGAGGAGCTGCCATACTTTTGGTTTGGAACGAGCGCCGCGGGTCGCGACTTATTTTCGTTGATATGGGTAGGTCTTAGAACGTCATTGCTTATGGGTGTAGTAACAACAATTATCAACGTGATAGTGGGAGTAATCTACGGCGCAATTGCAGGATATTACGGTGGCACAGCTGACTTGTTGATGCAGCGTTTTGCGGAGCTAATGGGACGATTGCCATGGCTTGTGGTGCTATCTATTTTGGTTGTTTTGATGGACCCAGGAATCACAACGCTATTTTTGATATTGATAATTAATGGTTGGGTAGGATTCCAGTCAGTAACGAGGATGCAGTTTTATAGATATAAGGGCAGAGAGTATGTCCTCGCATCTAGAACTATGGGAGCCAAAGATAGGCGTTTAATTTTTAGACACATATTACCGAACGGAATTGGAACAATAATAACAGCAAGTGTTTTGTCAATACCTTCAGTTATTTTCCTAGAAGCATCGTTATCATATTTGGGTTATGGAATTGGACATGGGCAGTCATTTAATATTTTGGGAATGCATTTTACAGGCGTGTCTATCGGTGTGTTGCTTTCTGATGCGCGAGCGTTTTTGCAAATGTATCCATACCTAACAATATTCCCATCTGTAATTATATCGATACTTATGATTACGTTTAATATGTTTGGAAATGCACTAAGAGACGCATTTAATCCATCTTTAAGGGGGGTTGAATAAATGGCAAAGTTAAAAGTAGAAAATTTATCAATTTCGTTTAAGACTATTTCTGGTGAYGTKCAAGCWGTTCGAGATATCAACTTTGAACTGGAAGARGGAGAAACTTTAGCGATCGTTGGAGAATCGGGATCTGGAAAGTCTGTTACAACCAGAGCCGTGATGGGGATATTAGCAGGAAATGCACGAATTATGAGCGGGTCTATTATGTATGACGGAGAAGACTTGCTTAAGATTACAGAAGAAGAGTATCAAAACATTCGCGGYAAGAAGATTGGTATGATTTACCAGGATCCGCTCTCTAGTTTAAATCCTATTATGAAAATTGGAAAGCAAATTACAGAAGGTTTGATTCTAAATGGGGATCATATTAAAAACCGTACGGAGCAAATTTGTCATATGGAGCGCGTGAGATATTTTACAGTAAAGCGCGAGATGCAGTTGCTAAAAGAAGAGAAGAAGAAAAACAAGAGTGCGATAGAAAAACTGAAACCAAGACTTGAAGAAACGAAGAAGATAATGGAAGCGGCAGAAGCGGCAGCCAAAGTTAGGGCATTGGATGAATATAAGGCCGATATCAATAAAATGAAAAAAGAGTTGGCTGCAATATCTAAAAATCCCGATAAGTTAGATAAGCAAGAGCTTCGTAAGCAGATAGAACAAAAAAAAGATGCTATTGCAAGTCGAAGACGTGTAACCAAAAAAGAAGCAAAGGCGCGCGCACTAGAAGTTATGAGAGAAGTTGGGATTCCGGAGCCCGAAAAGCGTTTTAATCAATATCCATTTCAATTTTCGGGAGGGATGCGCCAACGCATAGTTATTGCAATAGTATTGACGCAAAACCCTGACATTTTAATATGCGATGAGCCAACAACAGCATTGGACGTTACAATTCAATCGCAAATACTGGAGCTTATAGAAAAACTTAAAGAAAAGCATAATCTGACAGTAATATTTATTACGCATGACTTGGGTGTCGTGGCAAATATAGCGGACAGAATCGCTGTTATGTATGCAGGTAAAATCCAAGAAATAGGAGGAGTAGAAGATATCTTTTATAATCCGCAGCATCCATATACTTGGGCAATGCTAGGATCAATGCCAGACCTAACATCCAAAGACCGCCTACTTACAATTCCGGGTACACCGCCAGATATGAGATTTCCTCCAAAGGGAGATGCGTTTGCGTTAAGGAGTGAGTATGCGATGGCAATAGACTTAGAAGAGCAACCGCCGATGTTTAAAGTGTCCGATACTCACTATGCGGCGACGTGGCTACTGCACCCAGACTGTCCAAAAGTTGAGAGGCCTACTATCCTTGATGAGAGAATCGAACGCATGAGCAAAATGTATGGTGAGGAGGGAAATGATGGAAAATAAAGAGCCGATAATATCAATTCAAGACCTTAAGGTGCATTTTAAATCTGGAAGAGGAAAGCAGCAGTTGGTGGTTAAAGCTGTGGATGGTATTAGCTTTGAGATTTATAAGGGAGAAATTTTTGGGTTGGTTGGAGAGTCAGGTTGCGGAAAGACTACAACTGGAAGAACACTGATTCGCCTGAACGATGCCACTGCGGGAAAAGTAGAGTTTTTGGGACAGTCGATAGTGGAAGGAACAGAGTTTAATGAAATTAATATTAAATCTGCAAAGAAGTCGCTAAAAAAGAGTAAAACTGAATCGGAGAAAACATTTATTAAGAATGTGATAAAAGAAGAAAAAGAAGAGATAGAGCGTAAGAAGAAAATTAACACCCATATTGATAGGGCTCTGATGCAGAATATGCAGATGATTTTTCAAGATCCGATAGCCTCGCTAGACCCGCGAATGACAGTAAAAGAAATTATAGCAGAAGGCTTGAGAATTATGGGCGAAAAAAAGGATGCGGTGATTACGCAAAAAGTCAATGAGATGCTAGAAGTCGTGGGGCTGGTGCCCGAGCACGGCAATAGGTATCCGCATGAGTTTAGCGGGGGGCAAAGGCAGCGAATCGGTATAGCAAGAGCGTTGGTGCTAAATCCAAAATTTTTGATAGCAGATGAGCCGATCTCCGCATTGGATGTATCAATACAAGCACAAATAATCAACTTGCTAAACGATTTGCGTCATGAATTTGACCTAACAATAATGTTTATTGCGCACGACCTGTCTGTAGTAAAATACTTTAGCGACAGAATAGGAGTAATGTATATGGGCAACTTGGTGGAGCTTGCAGAATCTGATGAGTTGTTTGCAAACCCGATTCATCCGTATACAAAATCATTATTATCAGCAGTGCCATTACCAGACCCGCGCTACGAGAAAAAGAGGACTCGAATAGTATATAACCCAGAAGAAGCACACAACTATGCAGACGAAAAGCCGACTATGCATGAGATAAAACCGGGGCATTTTGTGCTTGCAAATACCGAAGAAATAGAAAGATATACCAGTGAGCAATAAGGGAATAATAAAAACCGTTGTAGCGACACTCGTAGCTGCATTATTGCTAATGTACTTCATATTCGACTTCTCTTTTAGCCTAATAAATATAGCGGATTGCCTATTTGTGGTCGGGCTGTGTCTGTTTTTTCCTGCATTGATAATAGCAACCGGTGCGATGGATCTGTTTGATGGAATTAGCTTTGTGAGCAGTAAAATGTTTAAGAAGCATACATTTAAAACGATATATGATTATAAGGAATATAAAAAACAGAAGAATCTATATAAAAAGAATCCTGGAAAACCATTGCTAGTGATTTCTCTAATATATATAGTAATTTCGCTGGTGATAGCTAGTTTTATTTAAGGGGCCGTAATGGTCTCTTTTTTTGCGCAAAAAAATAACTGCCCCAGAATTATAGGGCAGATGTTTGCTTCGCTTTTCGTTTATCTAATAAATACATAATAAATGGTATGCATAAGGATAATATAAAGAATACAGTACCGATTGATGGTTGCTTAAGGCTTTCTGTAAAAGAGCCATAATAGATAATTGAACGACGCAAGTTATCTTCTACGATTCCGCCAAGAACTATGGCGAGTATAAATGGTGATAGAGGGTAGTTATTTTTGTCAAGTATATAACCAATTATGACAAAGACTAATAAATACATTAGGTCAAACATACTATTATTTATACTGATAACGCCTATAGCACAAAATACTGCTACTATTGGAAATAAAAGGTACTTAGGGATATCGATTATTTTGGCCATAAATCGAATGGTTGTGGCTTGGTATAAATACATAAAAATGTTGGCAACAAATACAATTAAGATAATAGTTCTAAATAGTTCTGGTTGCTGCATGCTAAGCGTGGGGCCTGGAGTAAGTCCTTGAAGTGCTATTGCTCCCATTATAATAGCAGTGACTGTATCGCCGGGTACTCCTAAAGCAAGCATTGGCACAAGTGCTCCGCCAGTTGTTGCATTATTAGCGCTTTCACAAGAGTATATACCTGCCTCATGACCTGTTCCAAATTTTTCTGGAGTTTTTGAGCTACGTTTAGCTTGTTCGTATGAAATAAGACCAGCTGCCCCACCACCCATTCCGGGTAAGATGCCAATTGCAGTTCCTAAAAAACTCCCCTGAAGCATAACTTTAAAGTTCTTTTTAATAGAAGATAATTTTGGTGCATAAAACCATTTTTTTTCTACTTGTGCAGGTACCGGTTTATCGGATATATTGCCAAGTGAGTAAATTATTTCAGGTAAGGCAAAAACACCTATAATAACTACAACCAAATCAAATCCATTTTCAAGACCTGACAATCCAAAAGTATATCGTGAGGCAATGCCATCAACAGGGCTCATACCTACAGTGGTAAGTAATAATCCTATCATCATAGCAATAAATCCTTTGAGTCTTTTTCCACTCATCATCGAACATACTAAGGATAATGATAAGACAGCAGTTCCAAAGTACTCCCAAGGACCAAATGCTATAGCCATAGATGATAGTGTTGGTGCTAAAAAGAGTAATACTACTGCGCTAAATAATCCTCCAAAAACAGAAGCAAAGGCGCCGATAGATAATGCATCTGCAGCACGTCCGTTTTGTGTCATTGGGTAGCCATCAAATGTAGTTGCGACTGAGGCGGCTGTTCCGGGGATTTTTAGCAAAATTGCTGAAACAAGCCCGCCAGTTACGCTTCCCATATATATTCCCATTATTAAGCTCATTGATGGAATTACTTCTAATGAAAAAGTTACTGGAAGTATAAGCGCGACAGCTATAGGACCGTTTAATCCTGGAATACAACCAAAAACATTTCCGATAATTACACCTATTAAAATAAGGGATAAACATTCAAAATTCATTATATTTTGTAGCAATTCTAAAAATTCCATACAGTTCCTCCCTTATATATTAAAAATGCCACTAGGTAGCATAACATTAAAGTAATTAGTAAATATAAAATATAGTACATATACACTAATGGTAGAAGTTACGATGGTAGTGATGATTTGTTTTTTATTCATAAAATTTCCATGTTGTAGTTTATATAAAAATGGTATAGCAATAGCAAGAAAAATGCTGCTACTAATGAAAAAGCCTAAAGTGGTAATAGTTAATGCATATGCTATGAATAACAGATAAAAAGCAAGCCTTCGACCAACAAATATCTCTAAAAATATAAATTGTTTGTCTTTTTCAGCTTGAGATTTTAGTATTATTACTGTGCGAATGATTAACAATACAATTAAGCCGATTATAACGATTCGAGGAAATAATGCGGCTCCGCCAGATTTATCGATTATACTTACAGGGAAACGATACGTGGCAACATACATTCCAATACTAAGTATGATTAATATGATATTAAATATTATCTCACCCATAAACCCACCTTACTGAATTATAGCCGCAGCGGCTTCGTCAAATGCAATATAATTGGATGTTAATTCTTCGATATATAATGATGTATCCATATACTTTGGCTGAAAACTGATGTTTGCTAATTCTTCGATGCATTCTGGGTTGTTGCTAGCTTCTTGGATAAGATTATTTACATATTGAAGCACAGGTTCTGGGGTGTTTAAAGGAGCCCACAATCCAAAATCTTGTTTTAAATAGGCATAATTTTCGAAGCCTAATTCTGCAAATGTTGGAATATCTTCATATCCTGGTTGCTCTGTATCGGAAATAATCCCTAAACATCTAAAGTCCCCGCTATCAATATATTGTTTTACTGCACCAAAACCATCTACATATCCATCGATTCTGCCGCCAAGAAGTTCGGGAGATTTAGAACCAACTCCTAGATCAACTTTATGAAATTCTACATCTTTTTCTTGCTCGATTTGTAAAACTCCAAATAATGGAAGAGTTCCTGTTACTGAGCCTATTTTTATTGTGCCGGGAGCTGATTTAGCAGCATTAATTAAATCGTCCATAGTGTGATAAGGAGAATCTGCTGATACTACAACAGCCATAGTTGAATCTAACAAATAGCCAATTGGCTGTGCATCTTCGTATGTAAAATCGGCAATTCCTAAGGCGTGTTGCATAATAAATCCTGAAGAGTGTAGGGATAAGGTGTATCCATCAGGATTAGATTTTAACATTTCTGAAAATCCAGTTCTACCTCCCGCTCCTACAATATTAGTGATTTTGATTTCTGTATCAGCGGCTTCATTCATATATTGGACCATGATTCGTGCTGGAATATCAGAATTGCCACCAGCTTCATAAGGAATAATTAGATTGATGGCTTGGGAAGGAGTAAAAATGCCATCTATGATATCGGTATTTGTAGCTATATCATCGGTATTTGTAGATGCGCATGCAGTAAATACAAGACAAGTTGTTATGGCTAATAAAAATTTTTTGGTCATAACTAAAATTTCCTTTCTAATCTAATATAGTATAAATGTCGAACAATAAATAATATGTACTAAAATTAAAATTTATGTTAAATATATAATGTTGTGAAAATAACATAAAGTAAAGGTGAATAATTTAATAAATTATATCCACCTTTGCAAAAAAACTTAGACCAAAAACTTCCAAAGCCAATCGGTATTAGTAATATCTTGCTGATAATTTGAATGCAACACGAGATGCTGCAAAGGAGAAGGAATAACGCCCTGGTTGAGAGCGTTCCACTCCTGTACATTGTGAGAAACAGTAATAACCTTGAGACTAGCAGGTAGGGAGATGCGAGTGAGTCGACTACACTTTAGAAAGATTTTTTCGCCAACTAGAGTAACGCCCTCAGATAATGCCACTTCGGATAAGCTGGAGCAAGCACTAAAAACGTTATTACCTACACTAGAGACGCCCTGCGAGATATCGATATTTTTGAGACTCACACAAGCAAAGAACGCGAGGTGATCGATGTGTGTTACAGTTTTGGGAATGACAATATCCGTAAGGTTCCAGCAATAGCTAAACGCGCGAACGCCAATGCTAGTAACGCCGTGAGGAATGGTAATTTTAGGAAGATTGCGACAACCATTAAACGCCATAATGCCGATGCTAGTAACTGTAGAAGGTAGGTTTATACTCGTAAGACTTAGGCAATCGTTAAATGTCCACTCCTCAATTTTTAGRATGCCCTCCGGAAGAGTAATTTTTTCGATACTCACGCACATGCTAAAGGCGTATTTGCCAATTACAGCAACAGAGTCRGGRATGCTAACTGCAGATAAATTTGTGCATTCATTGAAGGTATATTTCTTGATTTGAATAACACCGTCAGGAATATTGATATGAGATAATTTGAAACATTTATTGAAYGCGGCAAATCCRATACGAGTAACTGCAGCAGGGATAACTACGTTATCGAGATAGACACATTCGCTAAATGCAAGATTGCCAATTTGAGTTAGAGTTTCGGGAATAAAAATATTTTTCAATTTGGAGCAGCCTCGAAATGTTTCATCACCKATTTTRGTTATGTTTTCTGGTAGAAGAATTGTGACTAGGCTAGTACAATTACTAAAGAGAAGACTTTCCAAAACGGTAAGATTATCAGGTAAAATAACGTTGATGAGGCTGACACAATCATGAAATGCTCCAAAGCCGATGTTGAGAACGCTTTCGGGAATAATAATTGTCGTTAAACTTAAGCAATCGCTGAATGCATTGTTTCCAATATGTGTTATATGTTCGGGAATTGTTATGTGGGATAAATTTATACATCCATGGAAAGCATAGTCGCCGATTTCGTTAATAGGTGCAATGGCGGTGGAGTACACAGAGAAGGCTTCGTCATAGACAATAGATTGCGATATCGCATCTTTGGATGAGGTGTTTTTAGACATGGCAACCATGGTTAAATCACTGCAATTGTTGAACGCGCTGGCACCAATGCTGAGAAGACTGGTTGGAATTAGTACACTAATTAGGTTTAGACAGTTGTTAAATGCTTTGTCTGCGATGCTAACTACGCCTTCTGGAATAGAGAGACTAGTTATGGTTTGGCAATCTGCAAAAGCTTCTTGTCCTATTATATGTACACCAGTTGGAATCTGAATTTCAGATTGGGAACCAATATATTTTACTAGCACCTCATCGATAATCTTAAATTCAGTAATATCGTATTGAATATCAAATCTTGCTTGTACAAAATAATTGACTGCACGCTTGGCAGCATCAAATCTCCACATGGATAGGGTAACTAAGTCGGCAACAATTAACTCAATTGCTTTTTCGTCGTTAATGGAAGATACGGTATTTGCAACAGCGATGTCCACTTCTTTGTCAATTGCTGCAAGTATCAAGTTCCTGTCTTCGTTGATAAGCAAAGTTTTAACGACTTCTTTGTATTGAGCCCTATCTGTTAAAAATTGATCTCCATATTTTTCAAAGATTTTTTTCAATACTTTGATTGTTTCATTCATTTTAGACCTCCTTTGTATATAAAAAATGCGTGTAATTCGCATAATTAATCTTATCACAAATTCATAGAATGAACAACAACAATTGCTAGAATCTGTAAAAATACCCCCTTTTAATTTTATAAAAAAATTATATAATATAAAATAAATTATACTTAAAAAGGAGCTTATTATGTTAAAAGTGATTCCAAAAGTTTCGTATGCAATAGAAAGTTTTGTAAAGACAAATACGGCTGTGACATTCACTGCTGCTAGAGGAAAGTTAAGACTAAAGCCGCAAAATGATAAGATTATTCGTGTAACATATACAGAGCGCGAGGATTTTGTAGCAGAGGTGGGTGCGGGTATCGAAAAGGATCTCGACTATACCAGTTGGTCGCTTGCGGAAGAGCCAAAGCATTATGTTCTGCAAACGAGTTTATTGACGGTCCATATTATAAAAGAGACAGGACAGCTAAAATATTTTAGCAAGAAGGGCAATCTATTGTTACAGGAATCCGAAATTGAAAGTCACCAGCTGATGCAATTCGAATCGATGCGCGTGGTAGTAGATAAAAATTTGCAAATAGARGAAGAGGAAACGCCAGACGGGATGAAGCAGGTGATTAAAAGCTCTGCCAAAGAGTTTGACAAAAACTTGTATCGTACACGCCTGGGATTGCAGTTTCAGACAAGGGAGAAGCTCTATGGACTGGGYCAGGCAGAAGAGGGKACGCTAAACCTGAGAGGTACAACACAATATTTGCATCAGGCGAATCTAAAGATTGCAATACCGATGCTAGTTTCGACTGCTGGATATGGCTTGCTATCAGCAACGGCGAGCCCGGCAATMTTTAGCGATACTGCATATGGATCGTATTTTTATACAGAAGCCGATCTAGAAATGGACTTTTATTTTATAGCAGGCGCAAAGATTGATGATGTGATTCATGGGTATCGATTGCTAACAGGCAAGGCTGCGATGCTACCAAGATGGGCATTTGGGTTTGTACAGTCGCAGGAGGCATATGAAACTCAGGCAGAAATACTAGATGTTGCCAAAGGATATAGAGACAGAAAAATTGGCATAGATTGCCTTGTAATGGATTGGAGATCATGGGAAGGAGATGGATGGGGTCAAAAGACGGTAGACAAAAATCGTTTTCCAGACTTGAGGCTGATGACAAATACTTTGCGAGAGCAGAATATTCATTTTATGCTATCGATGTGGCCAAACATGCATGCAACTACAGAAAACTATAAAGAGTTTGCGGCAGCGGGACTGCTATTGCCAGCGCATAATATTTATAACGCATTGGACGCAGATGCTAGAAAGCTGTATTTTAAGCAAACAAACGACGGGTTATTTAGCCAGGGAGTTGATTCGTTCTGGTGTGACTGCAGCGAGCCGTTTTGCCCCGAGTGGACTAGTGGTAGCTTTAAACGTGAGCCAAGCTATAATTTTTATAGATTTTTTGAGGTAGCAAGTAAGTATCTGCCAGCAGAGCTCACAAATTCTTATTCACTGTTTCATGCTCAGGCAATATATGAAGGGCAGCGAGAAGTCGATGATTCTAAACGTGTTTTAAACCTAACAAGAAGTAGTTATACAGGAGGTCAAAAATATGGCGTTGTCGTCTGGTCGGGAGATACGTGCGCATCGTGGGAGACGTTTGCGAAGCAGATTGTCGCAGGGCTCAATTTGTGTGCCTCGGGGTTGCCGTATTGGACRCTKGATATAGGTGCGTTTTTTGTAAAATATGGAGAAAARTGGTTTTGGAAAGGTAAGTACAACAAAGGGCTAGAGGATCTTGGCTATAGAGAATTGTTTGTGAGATGGTTTCAATATGGGGTATTTATGCCGATGTTTAGAAGTCATGGAACAGACATCAGGCGAGAGATGTGGAATTTTGATGCCGAAGAGGACCATAGATTTTATGATGCGCTAGTGGCAGCCAATCAGCTTCGATACACATTGATACCGTATATATATTCTATGGCGGCGGCAGTATATTTTGATGACTATACGATAATGAGATTGCTAGCATTTGACTTTGCGGAAGACGTCATTGCTTGTGAAGTGAAAGACGAATTTATGTTTGGCGACATACTGGTTTGCCCGGTTACAGAACCGATGTATTATGAAAGTGATTCTGCAGAAATTTTTAATGTAGCRAAAACTAGAGAAGTGTATTTACCAAAAGGTACTGCATGGTATAAWTTCTATAGCGACGAAARGTTTGAGGGAGGAAAAACTATCACTGTCGATGCTGACCTGAGTAAAATTCCGTTGTTTGTAAGAGAGGGGGCAATTATTCCGCGAACAGAAGCAACACAGAGTACGGCAGATGCGGCAAAGACCAAATTACTAGTTCATATATACGGAGGCAAATCGTCAACTTTCAATTTGTATCAAGACAAAGGCGATGGGTATGGCTACGAAACAGGAGACTATGGAATTGCAAAGTTACTATGGGACGGCAAAACTGCTACAGTAGATGGTGAAGCCGATGTAGCAGAGTTTATAGTGCATTAAGTAGGCTAGAAATCTATGCTATAGTAATTTTCACCTGCAACCCAAATGACCTTGTCGTCAGTTGCAATAGGCTGAACGAATTGAGAAAGTTTTCCATCTTCAAATGTTTGGACATCTGAGAGCTTGGTGCCATATTCATTGATGGTGACGTATTTGAGGTTGCTATCTGTTGCGATGGTGGTTATTGAATTATCGGGGTTKATAATATATTGGCAGTCTGTAAATTCCATCCACATAACCATAAAAGTGTTGTTATTTAAGTCGACGAGTTTTGGGGTGCTGCCTAATGTATTTGTACCYGAATAATCTGTTAACGCAACTTGAGTGGTGTTGCTAGATTCTTTGCTGGTAACCAAAACGACGATGTCGCGTTCTTCTTTTTTTAGACCAACAATGGCGGAGTTTGAGAAGTGATATTTTGGTTGATAGTCTATAGAATTTATTGCCGTAATGTAGTTGTGATCCGAGATGGCAAAGCCGCCCACTGTTAGCCCGGTTTGAGTAGCGCCGGGATAGCCTGGGATGTCAAAAATATTAATGGAGTCATCTTTTAGAGCATTGCCATGATCGTATTGGGTAATTACAAGTGCTCGCGGAAAAGCATTGCCATGGTCTAGTAGGATAGCCTGATTATCATCGAACGCGGCGAACTGATTAAAAGAGTGGCTTACATTGTTGGGTTGAGCCCATCTGCTAGCACCAGCTAGTCTCACTTCTGCTAGCATAGAATTGGTGTCAATAGCTGCAGTAAACTGGGCCTGGTGATGAACACCGCTTGCAGAGCTAAACATCGTTCTGGCAGTGTGAAGTAGAAGCATATTATTGTGGCTGGTTAGTGCGACATTGCCAAGCTGAAAGGGAGATRTGATACTGGCCTCATCGGCTCTGATAGCAGCTGAGTCTAATAATTTAAATGCTTTGTCGTATTTGTTAATCTGGATAACTTTTAAATTGGCATCTTGTAGCCATTTTTCTGTGATGTTGCCGTTTTCAATAGAAACGTTTTTGCGCTGAGATTGACCAGAAACTGTAAAATAGAAATCATCTGTTGCGTAAAATCCAGCATATATTGGAAGATCTAAAGTTATGTATGTTGTGTCGAGCATTTCCAAAGTGTTTTGGTCAAATGCTTGTATAACGACTGTCTCATCGACAAATTCTAATAATGGAGAGGGAGAAAGGTCTATATTAGCGATTGGAACTTCATATTCCTGTCCTTCTACATCCAC
>NZ_ABEQ01000079.3 GCF_000171335.1 Candidatus Epulonipiscium viviparus | reverse complement strand
CATGATGCTGATAATAATAAGCTAGCTATATTCTTTAATCTCATCGTTTTTCCCCCTGAATTATTACAAATATACCGATTATTGCTATAATTATACCTTTGGTGCAAAAATTAGTCAATATGTCCGCAATAAAAAGTTTTAACATGTTTTGTAAGTATTAGGAAAATATTATGCTCGCATATCAATAATAACGATGGTATCTTCTTCAAAAGGGCTAATAATTTTTCGGGCTTTGCCACTCAACGGAGTCTTGCTAGTATATTCTCCTGTAATAGTATTAAAGAAGCGATATGTGCCTATTCCTTTAAAGTGATCAACATATCCAATGCCGATGCCATAGTTTTCTTTAGGAATGTATCCAACAACAAGAGTGTTTTCTGTATTAGCTAACAGGTAGCCGCCACCCGAAAATYGGCCAAATTTATCTACAGGATATAGCTGGCTGTAATCATACGTTGTGAAAAAATCTATCATATGTTTGTAATAATCGAAGTGTGGYTCTGGTGTGGCTTCCCAAGGCATAAGAGTAATGCACCAAGACAGAGGTTGCCAATAATATGCAGAGTATGCACCTGCAAACATGATGTGATAGTTTCTTTTTAAACAAGTTTTAGCATTGGTATAATGGCCTGTAAATACTTGATACGGACCCTCTTCGTATCCGCCATGTTCTAAATTGAGCACCGGCTTATTGCTATGAAGCGATGTAAGGCGTCTGGTTTCTTTGTATATATCAAGATCCCAACTTTGAATAGAAATAATGTCGACAAGATCTTGGTACTTCTTACAAAAGTTGTATTCATGTACGGTTAGTAATCGTTTGTAGGTATCTAGCTTTCGAAGTCGCAAAATTCTATTGATGATATAATGAGCATCGCATCTTCCGTAAGCCAATGCTTCTTTGCTTATATCCCATAAAATGTTGGTAAACGGAGAATATCGTTTAACTACATAATCAAAATACATGTTGTCGGCAATGCTGCACGCATCAGGCCAGTTTACTTTTTTGTTCCATACATAAATCATTAGATGAGCAATGATGTTTTTTCGATCTAATAATTTAATAATTTTGTCAAGATGTTTAAAAAAATCAACATTTAGTTCACTGAAATCTGGGTTTGAGTTGCTACCCTTAAAGGGAAATATATCATCGTCATTGCCAAGATTGTGCTCTAAACGCAAATTTTTATCTAAAATCCAAGACTCATTATTAAATTTGAGATCATTAGCATAAACATTCATAATTATTTGATTTACATGGTTGTCGCTAAAATAATTTATCAAGCGTTCTAACTTATTGGTTTCTGATTTATAATCTATAGCAAATAACCAATCGCATTCAAAAGCATAAAGTTGATACGGAGTGCCGTTAGCATAATATAGTTTAGATGGATTTKCGGGATTTATTACAAGAGGTCCAGATTTTTTTTGACATGGATTAACTATTATTTCTCCGGTTTTGCCATCTAATTCAGTTAAATTAGAAATGATTGTATAATGATATTTGCCTATTTCTGAGAAGCTAAATCTAAGCAAAAAATTATCGTTTCCATTATAAACTCCATAGGCTTTATGTGAAAAAACACCATCTTTTTCTATATTAGCTTCTAATAYTAAATCAGTAAAAGGATTAAAATTGAATGTAGCGGTTAAATTAATATCTATTACTTCACACTGCATAAATACCTCCAATTGTTATTAAAAGATTAATAAYTTAATTTTTTTTGTAACAAAAATGCACCCCCCCCCCCGATAAAAATGGYGAGAGGTGCAATRATTGATTATAGTACATTTATTTCTTGRATAAAAAACTGCCCAGAGTCAGTATTTTTRGCKGGYCTAATTCGAATGCGTTTAAGACGATGTGTGGCCAGGTCTAATTTTGCGATATAAGATTTGAAGTTATCATCATTTGGTGTTATATCGAGTATAACAGACGTAGCTTCGTCCCAGTTAATATCGGGATTTTTTAGAGGAGCYGGAACAGAATTGTCAACGCTAGCTACTAAAAGTTCCATCTGCGTAGCATCAGTCAAATTTTTTAATATAATTTCGATCGCAGGCTTTTCGCCAAATCTAATACCAGCAGGCCAGATGACACTCTCTATTGTCGCATCGGTTGCTGTAATTTTTCCGGCTATAGAATTTTTGCCATCCCAACCCAAGCTGGTTCCAGAAATAGGATGGTAGCCACGGGTAGAACGATCAAATTTCCATGTGCGCTCAGACATTTTGTGGATTCTGGGATCTTGAATAGTTCCGTCGTCGTTAAAGTTGATTTCGACTATGCCAACACCTCGATAAAAATAAGATGTTTCTGGATACTCGCAAGTCATATAATATTTATCATGGTATATAAAAAAGTCGTTATGCTCATGAGAATTAGGTGCAAAAAATCCTAAATATTTGTATGGACCATATAAGTTTTCAGAAATACCATACTGACCTCCAGAAATTAGGTAGTACAATCCATTTCGTTGAAATAAGCTAGGTTTATCTCCCATTCGAACGTGCTCACCTTTTTCGTTAAGCATTTCTAAAAATCGAGGTTCACTAGTAATGCTGAGYAAATCATCTGCTAAGTTCATAATGTAGTATTTACCAGAGCCTACAATGATATACCAGTCATTACCTTCTGTATAAACAACGGGATCATAAGGTCTTGTGCCAGACACAATTGTGGAATCAATTAATGGATGACCCAATGCATCTTTGTATGGGCCTTCGGGTTTATCGGCAACTGCAACACCTGTGCTATCAGATCGATCCGAAAAGAACCAATAGTATTTGTTGTTCTTCTTCTTTAAATTTCCTGCCCAGCAGTTGGGTTTGTCACCTATATAAGTGCTTGTGGGTAAAATTTCTCCCACTTTATYCCAGTCCATCAAGTTGCTAGATTTGAGAATTATCCACTTGTCCATAATCCAAGTGTCCATAGTATCTGGACTTTTGTCGTGCCCGCATATAACATAGATATCATCGCCTTCTACAAGAGCGTGAGGATCTGCTAAGCCTTCTTCTGGAAAAAAGCTTTCAATAAATAATCTGTCCATATAAAAAGCAATCCTTTCTTAGTTGGTATATCCCATTTTAGCGAGATTGTCAATAGACTTTTTATAGCAATCATACTTATCAGCACCGTAAGTTTGATCTTGTTCAATAATAAGATATTTGGTGCCCAATGTTTTAGATACTTCTATAATCTCTTTGATATGAAGATTGCCTTCACCAATTTCGGCAAATCGRACGACATCATTAAATAAGTCAGGATTTTTGGCCTTAAACTCTTCATCGACTTTGTCAAGACGAGGGTGCGCAATTTTATAGTCTTTAAGGTGCAGAAGGTCTAATCTGTTGGCAAAATTTTTGATATACTCTTGAGGAGTTTCTCCRCCGCGTTGAACCCAAAAGACATCGATTTCAAATCCAGCATCTGGGCAAAGATCTTTAACAATATCAATTACATATTTACCATCCAGTTTCATAAACTCGCGGTGATGATTGTGTAAATGAAGCTTAAGTCCATGTTCTTTGAGCTTTTCTACATATTCATTAGTACGCTTGCAGTCATCTTCGATCTGAGCTCTGGTTCCTCCAATATTTCCTGGAAAAGAGCCAAGACGAATGTGCTCAACACCAAATTCTTTGGCAGTTTCAACGATTATATCGTATTCATCAATAAGCGAAGGGTTAAATTTTGACTTTTCTTTAGATTGCATAGCACCRCTAAGAGCGATCAATTCGATGCCAAATTCTTCGCGAGCCTTTTTTAAACCAGCAATGTTTTCTTTGGTAAGCGCTACCATAGAAAGTTCTACATATTTGCTACCAATTGTTGGAAATTTGCTAAAAACTTCGAAAATTCCTTGTTCGATAATTTCATTTCTAAACAGCATGCTTTGAATTGCKATCTTTTGCATATTTYTACCTCACTTTATAATGTTATCGTCAATAAAAAAAAATCGACTTAAATAAATTATACAGTATGATTTTAAATTTGTCATCAAAAAAAACACCCCCTAAGCAAAAGATGGCTTAGAAGGTGAGAAAAATAAATTTAATTAATAATTTTCATGTGCTCTGAGGGTTTGCACATCTATGTCTTGATTTGCTAATTTATATACAGTTAAATTTTTGCGTCCAAATTCCATAGCGTCACTATAGGAGTGCATAAACAAGTCTATATCCCAATCATCAATGGCTCCGCCAACATCTCCAGCGACCGCAACTCCATATCCATCAACATATAGAATTGTTCCCAGAGGGATAACGTTTCTATCCACGGCTACCATCCCGATAAAAGTTGGAAGACCAGTAGCAGTAATACCATTCCAAGGTGCATTTTCTACGTCAGTGTATGCGGTGGCGTGCATCGTATATTTATCAGTAAACTCATACTCAACACCAGAAAACTCGCATACAATGGTGTTGGCAGCTTTTGTTCCCTGTTTAATAATATGAACAACAGGTGCTGCAACAATTTTTTCATTTGTAACTACTTCAGATGTAATCTGATCACCAACCAAAGTTTGTTCAACGGTAAGTTCCTTAATGCCAGTTGAGCCTTGTTGCGATATAACAGTAGTGCCTTTGGTAAGAGTGTTGTCTTCTATAATTTGCGTTTCGTATGGAATAATTTCTTGAATCAATTTTACGACAGAAGTTTCGATTTCGTTAGATGTAGTTTGTGCTAGGACCTCTGGTGTAAAAGTTGAGACAGCTCCCGTTGATATTGCAAATACAGAAAACGTAGTAGCTGCAAATTTGATGAACCTTTTCATTTTAGGTTTACCTCCCTATTTTCAAATGTTATACATAGTATAGTATAGACGCTTCACCTGATAAATATGTCATAAATATTTAATAATGTTACAAAGTAATTAAATAAATATGGCRTTTATTAGCAAAAAGGACAAGTAAACAGATAAAAAATTCAAAAAACTATTAAGGATTTTACAAATTTTATATAGGACAAAGATATATATCATCAATAATAGAATTTTTATTAAATTATATTCGGTAAAATTTTAGTGCATTTCCATAAGTGATGGAAGCGACAGTATGAGCATCAACATTCTTAAGCTCAGATATTTTGTCGATAACCTGAACAAGGTGCTGAGAATCATTGCGTTTGCCGCGATACGGTTCTGGAGAAAGGTATGGCGCATCGGTTTCAATTAAAATGTTTTCTATAGGAATGCCTTCGACGACTTTTACAGTTTTCTTGGCATTCTTAAAGGTTAATGTGCCTCCTATTCCGATATATAGTCCCATTTTTATATATTCTTGAGCAAGTTCGAGGCTGCCACTAAAGCAGTGAACGACTGCGTTTTTTATATTCTCTTGCTTAATAATATTAAAGGTATCAAGATCTGCGTCTCTAGAGTGAATTACAATAGGTAAATYAAGTTCTTGTGCAAGATGAATTTGTTTTATAAAGTATTGTTTCTGCTTTTGACGAATTGTATTCTCGTAGTGATAGTCTAGGCCAATTTCTCCAATTGCAACGACTTTGGGGTGCTGGGCAAGTTGTCGCAAAATATCAAGATCATCATCGGTCATATTGTTAATATCATGAGGATGAACGCCAACGGTGGCATATATATTATCGTATTTGTCTGCAAGCTCAATGCATCGTCTGCTGGTAGAAATGTCAGCTCCTATATTTACAATCATATAATCGTTTGCGGCTAAAGTATCTAGCAATCTAAATTGGTCGGCTTCAAATTTAGGGTCATCATAGTGTGCGTGTGAATCAAATATTTTCATCAATGTCTCTCCTTTAATTTTTATACACAAAAAAAAGACAAGGTTGACCTTGCCTCCAAAAGGGTATAGTATGGGAATAACTATAAATATTTGGTAACCTTCGAAATCTTCAGGGGGAAGTGTTACCATTTTGATAGTTATGGATAAGATAATTAGAAAACTTTACGCTTCCTTTATTTTCCTAACCATAAATAAAATTATACCTTAACTTGATAAATTTGACAAGTACAAAAATTATTGCTTTTACTCTTTTTATTTGTAAAATTTTTATAACAACTATTACCAAATAATGCATTATTTACCATAATAAAGGCATTRAATTATACACGAACTTCGCCAACCAATCCTAATTTATGTTGATTATGCTCAAGAATAGGCCTTATGATGTCGGATAAATATAATTCAACTTGTTTGTCTGCCATGCCGATAAAATTTTCAGGAGCTAGCAGCCCTAACAACTCTTCTGCAGAAATTTGGAATGTTCCATCTGCCACAATTCTTTCGATCAAATCATTTGCCCCTCCATGTTGCTTTACATTGGCCGCGGCATCCATAGATAATATTCTAATCTTTTCGTGTAAAACTTGCCTATTGCCCCCTCGCTTAACTCCCTCCATCAAAATTATTTCTGTTGCCATAAACGGCAGCTCTTCTGCTATATGTTTTGCTATAATCTTTTCGTTTACAACTAGATCACTGGAGATATTTAAATATGTCTCGAGAATAGCATCTGTGGCCAAGAATGCTTCCGAAACTACAAGTCGCTTATTAGCACTGTCGTCGAGAGTTCGYTCAAACCATTGCGTKGATGCTGTGATGGCTCCGTTTATAGGCAGTGAAATAACGAATCTGCTTAAAGAAGAAATGCGTTCGCTTCTCATGGGATTGCGCTTGTATGCCATTGCGGAGGAACCGATCTGAGTTTTTTCGAAGGGCTCTTCGATTTCTTTGAGGTGAGATAGCAATCGCAGGTCGTTGCTAAATTTATATGCCGATTGTGCGACTGCAGAAAGTGCATTTAAAATTCGTGTATCGATTTTTCTGGAATAAGTTTGCCCTGTAACGGGAATGACATTGTCGTAACCCAGTTTGGCTGCAACCAAATGGTCGAGCTGCCTAACTTTTTCAATGTCGCCATCAAAGAGGTTAACAAATGTTGCTTGAGTGCCTGTTGTTCCCTTTGCACCTCGCAAGGCCTTATGCGCTAGAACATCGTCAATTTCTTCCAAATCCATAAGCAGTTCRTTGATCCAAAGAGTGGCTCTCTTGCCGACTGTGGTAAGTTGCGCTGCCTGAAAATGTGTAAATCCAAGAGTGGGAAGTTTTTTATATTTATCTGCAAATGCGGCCAACTTGGCAATAACATTAAGAAGCTTGGTGCGTATAATTTCCAGGCCTTCATACATGATGAGAAGGTCGGTGTTATCTCCAACATAGCAGCTGGTGGCACCCAAATGAATGATCGGGGCAGCGGTAGGTGCTTGCTCTGCATATGCGTGGACGTGAGCCATAACATCGTGACGTACTTTTCGCTCATACATATCTGCAATGTCATAGTTGATAGCGTATTCGTGAAGTTTTAAATCGGCTATTTGCTCATCTGTAATATTGAGTCCCAGTTCTTGCTCGGCTTCTGCGAGGATAACCCATAGCTTGCGCCAAGTTGTAAATTTCTTATTTTCCGAAAATAATTTCAACATCTCCTTAGAGGCATAGCGTCCTTCTAGAGGGCTTTTATATGAATCTTTCATAGGTCAAACTCCTTTATAAAATAGTTTAGTCTATTCTAGCAACTTTTACGCAATAGAACAAGTAGTACAAAAATCCTCCCCAGAAAAAGGAAGGATAACAAAAGGTTAATGAGTAGTTTCAGATGCAGAATCCGCAACAGAATCTACTGCAGAAGCATCTCTTTTTATATAAGAAAATCCAATAATAGCTGCTACTGCAAAAAATAGCACCAAAGTTATGCCCCAAGATCCCAAAAATTCTTGTATATTGCCTAAAAATATTCCATACAAAGCAAAGTCTGCATCTCCAAACATTTTGCCAAATGGGTCGAGCGCTTCAACAATAATTCCAGCCCCTGCAGATATAATTAAAAAATGTGAATAATATTTTGGCTTAAAGATTAGAATATTGTCAAGGAGGGAAAGTATGATGATAATTAGAAATGAAGCAACAACAGATTATGAAAAAGCCGAAGCGGTAGCTCGCGATGCCTTTTGGAATTTATATAAGCCGGGAGCAGAAGAGCATGTGCTATTAAAGCAAATGAGGACGCATAGGGATTATATACCAGAGTTGACGTTTGTGGCAGAAGTGGATGGCGAGGTTGTAGGGGCGGTCTACGCAACGCGCTCGAAAATTGTACAAACAGATGGCGCGGAGATTTCAACGGTGACGTTCGGGCCAGTTTTTGTTGCTCCCAATCTGCATAGACAAGGAATAGGTAGAGCGATGATCACACATGCTATTGCCGAAGCGAAAGAAATGGGGTTTGCGGCAGTGACGCTACTGGGATATCCGTATCACTATAAGCCATACGGATTTGCTGGAGGGAAGAAGTATAATGTTACAGCGGAGGATGGAAAGTTCTATGCAGGCTTACAAATATTGCCGTTGGCAGAAGCTGCAATGGCGGGAGTGAGTGGATATGCAGTATTTTCGGAGGTGTTCGAAGTGGATCTAGCAGATGTAGATAGAGTGGAGGCTGCGTTGCCATATAAAGAAAAGCGAGTGTTGCCTAGTCAGCAAGAATATGAGATAGCATGTCAAGAATTAGAAGAATAGACGCATAAAAAAAGGAGCCAAATTACAGCTCCTGAGTACTTATCAATGGATTAACAATGTTGATGCACACTTGTTGATAATATGTCTGATACAGGGTATCAGTTAGCGGTCCACTAGCCATAATGACAAGATTTTGATTAGGCAAGCCAAAACGATACGCAGGTGGATTATGTTCAAATTTTGTTAATACAAAGCCGGATCTTTCGTAAAACTTTTGCCGAGACTTTGCATATGCGTCTATGGGTGGATCGATTTCTAATATAACAAGTTTGCCTTTGTTTTGGATCAGTGCAAGAGTTTGAGTTCCAAGTCCTGCACCTCTTTTATCTTTGCAAATTGCAAAATGCTCTATATAAATATACTCGTCATATTCCCAATACATTATAATTCCAGAAAATACATCATCAACTAAAATAATATCATAATGATACTTTTCATCGTTTAGTACAAATTTTTGTGTAGCAGGCGCGCGGCTCTGCTCAGGTGGAAAATTCTCCAAATATAACGAGTATCCTTGATCGTAATTATTATCTTGCTTAACAATTCTCTGCAATTTTATCATTGTGTATACTCCAAATTTATTTTAAATTCTTAATGAATGTTACYGCAAAGCATAACCAACTAGCAACAGTTGGAATGTTTTCGACAGATTTGTTAACTAAATCGGTAGCAAGGCTTAGCCCATGRCCYCCRTTGGGATATATGTGAAGCTCAAGTGGAATTCTATGTGCTGTTGCCTCATTRGCAAAGAGTAGAGCGTTTTCTACTGGAACAGCTTGATCCTTATATGTGTGCCATAAAAAAGTTGGTGGCAAATCGGCAGTAACATGCTTTTCGAGCGATACGAGATCTCGTTGCTCTTCTAGGTGCTCTTCGCCGAKCAAGTTTTGTATGGAGCCGTTGTGTGCCTTATCTCCGGCAGTAATTACTGGGTAACATAAGATTAGTGCATTGGGCTTAAATTCTTCTGCAGAAGTGGCGACATCTGCTAAGATATGGCTGTTCCAAAACACACCGAGACTTGCTGCYAAATGTCCGCCAGCAGAAAATCCGCATACTACAATCTGGTTTGGAGCAATATTCCACTCTTGGGCATTGTCTCGAACCATTTTTACCGCAGATGCGAGCTCAAGTAGTGATGTAGGAAARCGGTTTGGAGCGACYGAGTATCTAAGCACAAAGCAAGTGATTCCCTTTGCAATAAAACCTAAAGCAATCGGAGTTGCCTCTCTATCTGATGTAAATCTATAACCTCCGCCGGGACATATAATTACTGCAGGACGCGTCCGGTCGGCACAATATTCGGCAGTATTTTGGAGGATATATCCCGTGAATGATACGGCTTCTTCGGGGGCATCTAATTTCAATTTATCATAGGCAACGTTTAGATTGATTTGTTTTATTATCATAATTTAAATTCCTTTACATCATAATATATTGGTTATAATCCTTTTGTAGATCATATCTCAAGTAATCGATAAAGTCATTTAGAAATGCGGCGCAGTCTTGGTAGGTTACAAATTTTTGAGGAAAAATATATCCGTTAGTGGAAGGAATAATTCCGATTTTTGTCGCAGCGTAGATACTGGTTTTTGCATAGTCTGATATTTGGTTATCATCAATAAAAGGAGTTTGCGGATTTACAACGCCAAGCCCCAATCTCAAAAGGCCAATTGCGCGAACGTTGAAGACTATCATCTGCTCTCGAGTGAGTGGGTCATCGGCATTAATGTCACCGCCAATAACTAATCCTGCGTCGAATGCGGCTTTGGCATATACATATAAATCATGAGCAGTRTCTAAATCTTTAAACGGATTTTCTTTTGCAGCATTATTTTTGTTGCGTCTATCATCTAGATTAGGCAGTGGGATCCGCAACGCCTTAACGAGCATCTTTACATATTCACCACGCGTTACAACTTGCTGCTCTGAAAATCCAAGAGGGTGCATATCGAAAATACCCATAGCATACATCTTCTCGACATCCGACTTTGCAGGGTGCCCGATCATATTTTCTAARAATGGCATCGTCAGTTGTTCAAGCGATGGCTTGGTATCTGCCACATAAATAGCCCCACTGCGATCTCGAGGATGAACTTCATCACCAGCAACGAGCATATTGTATGTTATGGCACCCTCTCCCTTAATGAGCTCTTTGAAATTGCCGGCAAAGCTAATTGCAATAGGTTCGTTGCCAGAGTATGCAAGCTCTTTGCTCATAGTTGTCATGGGAGTTTCTTCTATATAATATTGGTTATCTCCGGTATCCACAGTGATGTTGCGTTTTTGAGTTTCGCTTTTTGCAAAGGCCTGGTCATAGCCATATACTCTGCTATCAACCGTTAATGTGGTAGCATTGTCGCCGTCTCCGCCCGACGTATAGACTGCATTATAAAACACATCGCCGCTATAATATTTAACACCTGGTGTATAGTCTTCTATAATGCTTTTTGAAAATGTGGATTGATCGGCATCCAAATTGTACGCAGTTCCATCTGCAACTACCACCTCAGTCCAGTTTGATACTTCTGAGGATTTTGTGATTTGGTTCGTTAGATCATTTTTTACATAAATAGTATCTAAAGTTAGAGTCCTGCTAATTTCGGTTTGCTTATCTGCACTGACAGCTTTGATGATATACGTCTCTTTGTAATCTCCCGATGTGGAGTCGAGATCAACTTCGCCAGGTCTAATATCTAGTGTTCCGGTAACAACAATGGGTTCACCCGTTAAATATATAACCTCTTTATAAGGAAGAGTGTATTGGTCGTCGAAATTAAATTTATCTTGAGCAAGAGCGATTCCGGTTGGAATTTTGGTTCCTGGTGTAGCCCCGCCAAAGTAGCCAAGTTCACCTTCAAGTGCAAATGTGTTAGTCGTCATAATCCCTAAACAGAGGACTACACCTAAAAATTTTTTCATTTTGCTCCCCCTATTCAATAATCGCTATTTAACTAGCATAATGTATCCATCTACCTGTGGTGCCTCATCATCATCGCCGCCACCGTTTGCGTCATCTATAAGATTGAGCAATTCGTCGGTAAGCATCACAGATACTTTATCCCCTTTTTTGAGTTTGGAAGAATCTACCAATTCGCCGTTTTTAATAATTAAGCTTCCTGGCAACATTGTAAATTGAACCCCCAAATTTGTTTGATCTAATTGTCTCCAAAGATTTTCGTCCACATTATAATAGAAGACATCTTTTAGTGAGACGTTGCCATCGTCATCAGCATCGAATATCTCGCCTTTTGCCACTTCTCTGGTATATGGAATTTTAGAAACGGCAATGGCTCTGTCGCCGTCTGCAACGATGGTAAATATTTCGCTCATTTCTGTTGTTGGGCCATAGTCTAAAAACTCGTTGAGTCCATCTGCGTTAAAGCCCTCCTCGTCTACATAAAATCTGGTGTCATTGTCGAGCGCAAAAGTTCGAGGCTGCGGATGATAATGCCATTCATCATTTTTTAGCAACGAAAATGTTTCAACTACAAATAAGTCGTGATCATCAATTTTTTTAATAGTTCCGCGATATATGGTAAGTGGCCCTTGCCCGATATTTTCAACGGTTTTGGCAACAAGCAAGTTGTCGTCTGAATCAATTACGGCCTGAATTGTATCTCCCACCAAGATATTTGCTGGCGATACCAAGCGCTCTCCTTTTATAATGATCGAATCTGCATTGGGAATAACCACGTCGCCCCCAAGTAACCGAATTTCTGTTGCAGATACATCTACTACCATATGAGGATCGAGGCTTTTGGTAAACCCATCGCTCAGAGACATCTTGGCAACGCTRTCTCGGCCCAAGAAGTTTTCTATCGCAACATACGCAGTCATATCTGAGCCACTAATATATTTGCTTACATAGTCGAAGGATGTGCGAGTTCCTTCTATATAGGCATTAAAATTACGAGGATCTGTATTAAATGTTGCGATATCGATGTATTGCCCAAAGCCAGTTTGCTCTAATAATCGAGCATCTGCAAGTTTGAGGGTGTTGTCAAATCCACCAAGCTGAAGAACATTGCCTTTATATATGTCATTTACTATTCTGCTATCTGGATCAACAACGATCTCTATAACATCTTCTTCTATAATGCCATGGCCGAGATGCTTGCGAGACAGCAGAAATTTAGCCCACTCGCCAGGACGTATGCTCGATAAAGAGATTGGACGACCTAACTTGGTTGCAAATGTGGAAATAGGAGTAATGTATCTAAAAAATTGCCCTTCTTCATCTGTAAAAGTGATTTCGGCGTTTCCTTGATTGAGAAAGCGTATATTGTTGATTTGACCATATCTCATTGTGTAGTCAACATAAGCGCTGATATATTGAATGTATCCTTGCGAATCAGTGCGCAAATAAATATTGTCGCCGGGTTTGATATTTTCTATTGTCGTGTCTCTTCCGTCATATTCAAACGATGGAAAAAGTTCATCTATATAACCAACTCGGTCTTCGATTTCTTCGATATTTTGTTTTTCTACTGCAAGGTCTGAAGTATAGTATGGAGCGGTCACTATTGCTCCGTCTTTATTTTTATAAGTGAGATATCCGAGCATTGGATAATTTTCGATCACGAGACCGCGGTCTTCGTAAATTGTACCGACCAATGCTTCGTTGTATTCGTCTTCTGTATAATAAAAGTTTATAGCGTATATATTTGGTACTGCGGTAAAAAACGTTAATGCAGCTAAAGCAGCAGTCAGTGCTCTTTTCATCTTTACCCCCCGATTGATTTTTGTCGTTGTCAGATCAAAAATGTAAAATTGCCTATAATTTATATTTCGGTAAAATTAGCAAGAAAATTATTACAGCAGTGTGACTTTTAGGAGTATTTTGTATTACTTGGTATTTTGAGTCAATTTAGTGGCTTGGCCCTTTAGATGATAAGGGATTACTGCGAGAATGATGGTACAAATTTTGTTTATTAGACCGGGAATAATGAGAGCCTTATCTTGAAGGGTTCCGTTGTATGCGGCTGATGCGACGCGAGCGGGATGCATTGCGGTGAGATTTGCAATGGTGCTTTTTTTCAGATTAGCACGCGATTGAAAATTGGTTTTGGTTGGTCCAGGTGCAAGAACGCTAACTCGAAGCCCCTCGGCTCTCAATGCCAAGCCCAAGCTGAGAATATATGCTTTTGATGCGTAGTAGGTCGCCATATATGGGCCGGGCGCAAACGCTGCGGTAGATGCGACCATCAGTATATGTGCGTTCTGATGAAGTAGTGGAAGTACTTTCTTTAAGAAAATGGTGGAAGCGGTGATGTTTACGTTTATAATATTTTCATCGGCCATTTTTGATGCAACAGAAAATGAACCGAAGTATCCAACGCCTGCGTTATTCATAAAGAATGTGATATTTTTGTGGAGCGGAGCAAGCTTATGAAGTAGTCGATCTACTTCTTCTTCAGAGGTTAGATCAACTTTATATGTGAGAACATCAAGCTCAAATGTATTTACAATCAGATAGGCCAGGTCGTCYAGCTTTTTGGTGTTTCGACCTAGCGCAATGATGTTGTAGCCTTCTTTTGCAAGCTTGATTGCCATTGCAGCACCGATGCCGCTGCTTGCTCCTGTGATAAGTGCGTATTCTTGCATAATGGATTCTCCTTAAAATTCTAATTTCATGATGATGGCATCCTCGGGAGGACACTTATAATAGTTTTTGCGAACAGAGATCGGTACAAATCCAAACTTGGCATATAGATGCTTTGCGGTGGCATTGGATGCGCGAACTTCTAAAAAAGCAGAGACAGCGGCAGAAYTTTTTAATGAAGCAATCAGAGTGGTTAATAAATTTGTTGCAATGCCAAGATTGCGATGCGTCGTCGCAACGGCTACGTTGGTGATGTTTGCTTCGCCCACTACTAGCCAATATCCTGCGTAGCCGACAATAGTACCGGCATCGGTGGCAACGAAGTATGTTGCAATTGGATTGTTAAGATCAGTTAAAATTTCCAGATGACTCCATGGTAGGCTAAATGTTTGTGCCTCTATTGCGGAGATTTCTGTTGCGTCTATATTTAATGCTTTTCTAATTGTCATGTTCGAGTTCCGCTTGAGGCTTTCTAATATATATTGGGGCAAATGTATTTGCGTTGGTGGTTTCACCATTTTTATATTTCGTTTCGGCTATCATTGCCAATGCAGAAGCGCGAGTATATTCTATAAAGCTGGGCGCAAACGTCGCGGCATCGCCTAAGGCTTCGGTGATTTTATGGCGATAAACGTTTAGWCCGTCKCCCACAAAGTAGACTTGGCTGTTTTCTACAGTAAACTTGGCAAGCATATCATCTAATTCAATGGCCAAATACTCGCTAGTTCTGGTGGTTGGTGTAGTATAAGTTGCTGTGTATACTTGATTTTTGCGAGCATCTAAGATGGGGCATATGATTTGGTTGCCAGCAGGTGCAGCAGCAGCTAATATATCGAGCGTGTTTACTGCAATGATAGGAATGTTGAGTGCGAGGCACATAGCTTTTGCGGATGCGGCACCGATCCGAAGACCAGTGAAGGATCCCGGACCAGCGGCAATAGCGATAGCGCATATGTCTGCAAGTTGAATATTTAAAATTGAAGTGAGAGATTCGAGCATAGGCATAAGTGTTACAGAATGAGTTAGCTTATCATTTATAAAAAATTCTCCCAAAATTTTGCCGTCACGAATAAATGCGACGCTTCCAGACTGGCTGGATGAATCAATTGCTAAAATTAACATTTTACTTTACCTCTATTGTTCTAAAATTTTCGCCGCGTTGTAAGTCTTTATCGATGTAGATCCACTTTGCGGTAGGAGGAATTTCATCGGCAACTTTATTGGCCCACTCAACGAGACATACGCCGTCGCCATAAAAGTATTCTTCAAAACCTATATTATATAGTTCATCGATATCTTCGATTCTGTACATATCAA
>NZ_ABEQ01000080.3 GCF_000171335.1 Candidatus Epulonipiscium viviparus | reverse complement strand
ATCTGTATCAGCCGCGACATCAGAATCTGTATCAGCCGTGATATCAGAATTGACATCAGTTGAGACATCAGAATCTACGTTAGCTGCTGCTGCTGAATCAAGAATGGCTTCAGTGGTCATAGTATGTGCATTAAAATCAGTATCAATTGTAGCATCGAGATTGGTAATAATAACTAGTGCATCGGAATCGATAGTTGTAACTGAGTGATCGAGGTCGGCAACAGCGACTGGAGCATCGGAATCGATAGTTGTAACCGAGTGATCGAGATCGGCAACAGCGACTGGAGCATCGGAATCGATAGTTGTAACTGAGGTATCGAGATCGGCAACAGCGACTGAAGCATCGGAATCGATAGTTGTAACTGAGGTATCGAGATCGGCAACAGCGAGTGAAACATCGGCAGCGATAGTTGTAACTGAGTGATCGAGATCGGCAACAGCGACTGGAGCATCGGAATCGATAGTTGTAACTGAGGTATCGAGATCGGCAACAGCGACTGAAGCATCGGAATCGATAGTTGTAACTGAGTGATCAAGATCGGCAACAGCGACTGAAGCATCGGCATCGATAGTTGTAACTGAGGTATCGAGATCGGCAACAGCGACTGAAGCATCGGAATCGATAGTTGTAACCGAATTATCGAGATCGGCAACAGCGACTGGAGCATCGGAATCGATAGTTGTAACTGAGGTATCGAGATCGGCAACAGCGACTGGAGCATCGGAATCGATAGTTGTAACCGAATTATCGAGATCGGCAACAGCGACTGGAGCATCGGCAGCGATAGTTGTAACTGAGGTATCGAGATCGGCAACAGCGACTGGAGCATCGGAATCGATAGTTGTAACTGAGGTATCGAGATCAGCAACAGCGACTGGAGCATCGGAATCGATAGTTGTAACTGAGTGATCAAGATCGGCAACAGCGACTGGAGCATCGGAATCGATAGTTGTAACCGAGTGATCGAGATCGGCAACAGCGACTGAAGCATCGGAATCGATAGTTGTAACCGAATTATCGAGATCGGCAACAGCGACTGAAGCATCGGAATCGATAGTTGTAACTGAGTGATCGAGATCGGCAACAGCGACTGAAGCATCGGAATCGATAGTTGTAACCGAGTGATCGAAATCGGCAACAGCGACTGGAGCATCGGAATCGATAGTTGTAACTGAGTGATCAAGATCGGCAACAGCGACTGAAGTATCGGAATCGATAGTTGTAACTGAGTGATCAAGATCGGCAACAGCGACTGAAGCATCGGCAGCGATAGTTGTAACCGAATTATCGAGATCGGCAACAGCGACTGAAGTATCGGAATCGATAGTTGTAACTGAGTGATCAAGATCGGCAACAGCGACTGAAGCATCGGCAGCGATAGTTGTAACCGAATTATCGAGATCGGCAACAGCGACTGGAGCATCGGAATCGATAGTTGTAGCTGAGTGATCAAGATCGGCAACAGCGACTGAAGCATCGGAATCGATAGTTGTAACGGAGTGATCAAGATCGGCAACAGCGACTGGAGCATCGGAATCGATAGTTGTAACTGAGTGATCAAGATCGGCAACAGCGACTGAAGCATCGGAATCGATAGTTGTAACTGAGGTATCGAGATCGGCAACAGCGACTGAAGCATCGGCAGCGATATTTTCAACGGAGGTATCGAGATCAGCAACAGCGACTGGAGCATCGGCAGCGATAGTTGTAACGGAGGTATCGAGATCGGCAATTATGATTGGATGCGTATGAGCAAGGCTCTCGTTAGTTTGGAGCTCCTGGGTCCCGACATCTATATTAAGAATGAAGTCGATCAATGCGGTCTGGAGATTTTTTAGGGTTTGGATTACGGTGTTGTTATTAGTAGGAGAGACGACTTGTGCTTGTGCGGCGAAAATGAGTTCGTTGAGTTGCTGGATATCGCTGGATGATACAAAGACAGTGCCGAGTGCAACATTGCTAGCGATATCGTCGGATACAGTTACGGTATCTATGACAGTGAGAGCATGCGAAATTTCAGCAGATAACTCAGAGGTATCGATATATTCTGTATATGTGCCAGGTTGTTGTGCAGAAGTAAAAGTATTTGCGGCGAGGAGGAGGGCAGCTTCGTGGGCGCTTACTTCTTCTGCGGTGGATGTAAGAGTTTGTGCGACTAACTGAGCCTTTTCGATTTGAGCGGAGAGGGCAGCATACTCGTCTGGCGTCACCCAACTTTGTGAAGGAGTGAGGTCGCTACCATCTGCGCTGATCGTATTGCTATTTAATAGAAATAACGCATTGGATATTTGGAGGCTCAACTTGGATGTATCGATTGGTGCTATTGCGACAGAGATCGTAGGAGAGATCGTGGTAGCGAATGATCGGTTGTGAGTAATCTCAAAAGCAAGGGAGAGCTCTTTGCCTGCAGCGCCAGATACGGTTGAAGCGGTGTTACTAGAAGTTATAGCAGATACAGTATAGTTTTCTAAAGAAGTAACAGGAATGTTGTTGTATGAAAGAGAGATAATGTTGGCGTCCATGCAAGCTTGAAGAACATCCTGAGCAGACAGATTATTTTCGACTTCTAAAGGGATATCTGGCTGTGTAACAGTTGAAGAAAGATTTCGAAAATCCGCATATACGCGTATGGCAATAGTAAGAGTTTCTATAGGCGTTGTTTTGGAGATTATGAACTGATACTCATTGTTGTTTAGAGGTCTCATTTTGGCAGTGTAAGTATCGTCGTATAGAAAATCTTCGGGAGTGACAAGTGCGCTAGTGGATTCACTGTCGCCATATTCTAGTGCAACTTTATTTTCTGTTCCATATGTGTCGGTCAGTATAGAGCTAAACAAACGTTTTACATGGGTTGAGTTGTTAAAATCGTCTGTTGCGGTGGGGTAAACAACGGCGGAGCCAATTTCATCTGCATACATGATAGGTCTGCCAAAAGTTAGAGGCAAAGTTACCTCCATCTTTAGATCGTTGTTGGAAATGTTAAATAAATAGTCACCGTTATGCCCCCAATAGTCAGATAATAAATCAACGGTAAAGCGATAGTTGAATTCACCTAATGTAGCAAAATTTTGGACAGTATGAGTGATACCATCAGTTGTGTTGCCATCGTATAATATTTGAATCTGCTTATTATTATCTACACCGTCATTATGTTTAGCAATAACGGAATAAATAAGCTCACTGAAATTTATATTTTCGGGGACATCGTGAAGTTCTTTGTTACTAGAAATTTCGTTGCCTAATACCGCTTCAAATTTTGAAAATAATATGTTTAATGTGAGAGGTTCGGAGACGAGAGTGTGATCATTTTCAGTTCTAGTAATTGTAAAAGAATATTTGCCATTATTGCGTTTACCCCAATCATCTTCGAGAGGTTGGAGAGTGTATGTGACAGGGCCTGAGTTGTTTAGGTGGGTAATAAATTCTCGATCTCCAGAATTTGAGTTATGTGGATCGGAGTCATAAATGATGTATATATCGTTGGAGATAGTGGGRTCTATTTTGGTTTTGACAAAATCTTCCAAAGAAGGAAACTGGTCTATATCTACTCTATAGTATCCTGATTGTGCGTGAAAAGAGTATGGATTGAGCCCTATTTGCAGAGAGGAATTGGAATCGAGAGCTTTTGGCGAAGTAATTTTTAGACCATCATTAGCAGATTCTATTAATGAAGAGCCCACTGTAGGCAATGATGGTGTTTGTGCATAAATGGGACTAATAATAATGATGGATGTTGTTAATAAAATAGCTAATAATCGTTTTTGTAGAGTCATAGTAAGTATGCTACCAAAAAGATAGTAGCGTCCCCCTTTCAAAAGTTTTTATGTGATTGAATATTATATGTAATCATTGAATAAAAATTGCTTTTGTGTAGATAGCCTATTGTGTAAATATTAAAAAGGTATGACAAAAAAAATTTAATCCAACTTTTGCCTAGAATAGTTTATGTAAATGATATCGGCTAATATGAGTAATTCTTTAAATTTTCGACGACAAAAATTACTGAACTATTATAAGGTAGAAACGAAAAAAAACTTAGATAGGGGGACTTTCATTTTGCATAAAAATAATATACAATTTTGAAGTATTGCAAAATTCGATATTAATGAGGTGGTTTAAATGGCAAGGTTTACATTACCAAGAGATATTTATTTTGGACGTGGAAGTCTTGAGGAACTAAAAAATATTAAGGGATCTAGRGCAGTGGTTGTAGTTGGCGGCGGCTCGATGAAAAGATTTGGSTTTTTGGATCAAACTGTAAAGTATTTAGAAGAAGCAGGAATGGAAGTTGAGCTTATAGAAAATGTGGAGCCAGAYCCTTCTGTAGAAACAGTTTTAAAAGGCGCAAAAGCGATGGAAAAGTTTAAGCCTGATGTAATTGTATCGATTGGTGGTGGTTCGCCTATAGATGCAGCCAAAGCTATGTGGGTGTTTTATGAACATCCGGAATTGAAGTTTGATGATATAAAAGATCCGTTTACTATTCCRACACTTAGAAGTAAGGCAATTTTCGTGGCAATTCCTTCGACTTCGGGAACAGCGACTGAAGTGACKGCGTTTTCTGTAATTACTGATTACGCAACTGGAATTAAATATCCATTGGCAGATTATAACATTACGCCAGATATTGCCATAGTGGATGCCAATATTGCAGATACAATGCCTCAAATGCTTGTTGCACATACTGGAATGGATGCTTTGACCCATGCTATAGAGGCGTATGTTTCGACAGCTGCAAATGATTTTACAGATCCGTTGGCATTAAAAGCTATAAAAATGGTATATGAATATTTGTATAAGTCTTTTGATGGCGATTCAGTTGCAAAGGAGAAGGTTCACTATGCGCAATGTATGGCGGGGATGGCGTTCTCGAATGCGCTTTTGGGGATCGTACACTCTATAGCGCATAAAACAGGCGCGGCATTTGAAAAAGGACATATACCTCATGGATGTGCAAACGCTATGTATCTTCCACAGGTGATACGATTTAACGCAAAAGACGAGAGAGCTGCGAATCGATATGTTGAAATAGCAARATACGTGGGMTTAAAAGGTGATACTGCGGATGAATTGATAGATGCATTGATAAAGTCGATAAATGATTGTAATACGTATTTGTCGATACCAAGTTGTATAAAAGATTATGGAAACGGGATGGTTTCGGAAAAAGAGTTTTTGGCAAAGGTAGATGAAATTGCCATCAATGCAATAGAAGATGCGTGTACGGGATCGAGTCCGAGAACACCAAATAAAGAAGAAATGGTTTTAATTTTGAAATCTTGTTACTATGGAACACCGTGTGAGTGTTAAGAGTTAAACAAAATATAAAGATAAGTGCGTGTAGGGGAGAGGGCGTACTTATCTTTAATAGCATATAAAAATTTTAAAACTGCTATAAAACGAGTAATAACAACGGATTTTTTGGGAAAATAAGTGCATTAATGGGAAAAAAATGATAAAAAGGGTTGACATACGCAGAAACATACTGTATTATTACAAACAGATGCGGGGCAGCCCAGTTGGTACAAACCACGGATGTTAGCATTTAAGAAATTTTGTATTTTGAAAACTGAATATAACGAAGATTAGAAATAATCTACAACAAAACCGAAAAAAGATTGAATAGAAAAACCTATTTATTCTTTAACAAATTCTTTAGTCAAGAAAAGACACAAAGACCAAAATATAGGTCAAGCTACTAAGAGCGTAGAGTGGATGCCTTGGCACCGAGAGCCGATGAAGGACGTGGTAAGCTGCGAAAAGCTTGGGTAAGTTGCAAACAAACGCTATAACCCGAGATGTCCGAATGGGGAAACCTAGCTGAGTAAACCTCAGTTGTTATATGGTAAATTCATAGCCATATAAAGGGAACGTTGGGAACTGAAACATCTAAGTACCAACAGGAGGAGAAAGAAAAATCGATTTCCTAAGTAGTGGCGAGCGAACGGGAAACAGGCCAAACTCAATTACTTGTAATTGAGGGTTCGGACTGCGACATGGAACAAAGTCTATAGTTTAATTGTTTTGGGAAAGCAAGCCAAAGAAGGTGAAAGCCCTGTTGACGAAATAGACCTACACCTAGCAGGATCCAGAGTACCACGAGACACGAGAAACCTTGTGGGAACACGTGGGGACCACCCCATAAGCCTAAATACTCCTCGGTGACCGATAGCGAATAGTACTGTGAAGGAAAGGTGAAAAGAACCCCGGGAGGGGAGTGAAAAAGAACCTGAAACTCTATGTTTACAAGCAGTGGAAGCACTATTTACAGTGCGACTGCGTACTTTTTGTAGAACGGTCCGGCGAGTTATTTGTAGTGGCAAGGTTAAATACACTAATGTATGAAGCCGAAGGGAAACCAAGTCTTAATAGGGCGAACAAAGTCACTGCGAATAGACCCGAAACTGGGTGACCTATCCATGTGCAGGTTGAAGTTACCGTAAAAGGTAATGGAGGACCGAACTCACGTATGTTGAAAAATGCGGAGATGACATGTGGATAGCGGAGAAATTCCAATCGAACCCAGAGATAGCTGGTTCTCCTCGAAATAGCTTTAGGGCTAGCGTTTAAAAAGTCTACTGGAGGTAAAGCACTGAATTTCCTAGGGGGGCGAGAGCCTTACCGAAGAATATCAAACTAAGAATGCCAGAAAGATATTTTAAGCAGTCAGACTATGTGTGATAAGATTCATAGTCAAAAGGGAAAGAGCCCAGACCAACAGCTAAGGTCCCAAAGTGTGTGTTAAGTGGAAAAGGATGTGAGATTTCGAAGACAACTAGGATGTTGGCTTAGAAGCAGCCACTCATTCAAAGAGTGCGTAATAGCTCACTAGTCGAGAGATCTTGCGCCGAAAATGTCCGGGGCTAAAACACACCACCGAAGCTATGGAATCAATTTATTGATTGGTAGAGGAGCATCTAAACAGCGATGAAGTAGTATCGAAAGAAGCTATGGAGTGGTTTAGAGAGAGAATGCCGGAATGAGTAGCGAGATATAAGTGAGAATCTTATAGGCCGAATATCTAAGGTTTCCAGGGTAAAGCTGATCTGCCCTGGGTAAGTCGGGACCTAAGGCAAGGACGAAAGTCGTAGTCGATGGACAACTGGTGGAAATTCCAGTACTACCTATAATCAGAACTGCAGGGACGCAGAGAAATAAGAATTGCACGAAATGGGAATGCGTGTGTAAGCAACAAGCGGTCTTCTAGGAAAAACCGGAAGAGCAAAGCAAGTTGTGATACGGACCGAAATTTAAGTAGGGAAGATTCTGAAAGAGCTGCCAAGAAAAGCTGCTATTGCATTATAGGTACCCGTACCGCAAACCGACACAGGTAGATGAGGAGAGAATCCTAAGGCCGACGGGAGAAGTGTTGTTAAGGAACTCGGCAAAATGACCCCGTAACTTAGGGATAAGGGGTGCCAGTAGAAATACTGGCCGCAGAGAATAGGCCCAAGCAACTGTTTAGCAAAAACACAGGTCTCTGCTAAATCGAAAGATGAAGTATAGGGGCTGACGCCTGCCCGGTGCTGGAAGGTTAAGGGGAGAGGTTAGGAGTAATCCGAAGCTTTGAACTTAAGCCCCAGTAAACGGCGGCCGTAACTATAACGGTCCTAAGGTAGCGAAATTCCTTGTCAGGTAAGTTCTGACCCGCACGAAAGGCGTAATGATTTGGGTACTGTCTCGACAGCACGCCCGGTGAAGTTGTAGTACCAGTGAAGATGCTGGTTACCCGCGACAGGACGGAAAGACCCCGTGGAGCTTTACTGTAACTTGATACTGAGGTTGGGTGTTACATGTACAGGATAGGAGGGAGGCAGTGAAGTCAGTACGCCAGTATTGATGGAGCCAACGTTGGGATACCTCTCTTGTAATACTTAACTTCTAACCATAGTCCGTTATCCGGATTTGGGACAATGTCAGGTGGACAGTTTGACTGGGGCGGTCGCCTCCGAAAGAGTAACGGAGGCGCTCAAAGGTAACCTCAGAATGGTCGGAAACCATTCGAAGAGTGCAAAGGCATAAGGTTGCTTGACTGTGACATCGACGGATGAAGCAGGTACGAAAGTAGGACTTAGTGATCCGGTGGTATGAAAGTGGGATTGCCATCGCTCAACGGATAAAAGCTACCCCGGGGATAACAGGCTTATCTCCCCCAAGAGTTCACATCGACGGGGAGGTTTGGCACCTCGATGTCGGCTCATCGCATCCTGGAGCTGTAGCAGGTTCCAAGGGTTGGGCTGTTCGCCCATTAAAGCGGTACGCGAGCTGGGTTCAGAACGTCGTGAGACAGTTCGGTCCCTATCCGTCGTGGGCGTAGGAAATTTGAGAGGAGCTGACCTTAGTACGAGAGGACCGGGTTGGACGGACCGCTGGTGCATCTGTTAGACTACCAAGTCTATAGCAGAGTAGCCAAGTCTGGATATGATAAACGCTGAAGGCATCTAAGCGTGAAACAGACCTCAAGATAAGATTTCCCATTCGTAAGAAGTAAGACCCCTTGCAGATTACAAGGTAGATAGGTTGGAGGTGTAAGAGTGGTAACATTCGAGCTGACCAATACTAATGGTTCGAGGGTTTGACCTAATTTAAAATGGGTTTTGTGTAGTATATTCTTTTCTTCGTTGTATTTGGTTTTCAGAATATAAAGGCCAGCTATGATCATTGTAGCTGGCTTTTTTTATTTTTAAAAAAAGCAAATGGATGGAGAAAAGTAATGAAAATAGCATTGTTGGTATTGAGTATATTGTTTGCTATATTAACGTTTATAGGAGTGGGATATATTTTACTAAACGATGGTCGAATAAGTATAGCATATGCGGGRATCCCGTTTATTTTGGAGATATGCTGTATAGCTGCATACAAAAAATCGATATAAGTTGTTTATTATAATGCTAATTTAGAAAAACAAATTGAAGGTAAGATTGAGTAACTGTTTTGAGCCTAAATGAGTATAATGTACATGCAATAGTTATACGCTTTATGGATAAAAGAATCAAAATTTCTGAATTGGCATTATAGTTAAAAAAAACATACCAAATATATAACAGTTATAGAAAAGTAAAGATTGTTAAAATTAAGGTTGTTAAAATTAATGAAATTAAGATAAGAAAGGAAAGCATTGTATGAAAAATCAATTATTTTGGATAAATGTGGTATTTATTATTGCAACTAAAGAGGTGAAGTTCTCTTCGCAAACAAATGATTTAAATAACAGTACGTTAGATACATATAAAATAAATTTAATTCCGGGTGAAAATTCTCAGATAATGCAGTCTATGCCCTTAACATTATATGATTCGACTAAATATTTGGAGCTGATTTGAGGTAAATCAAACTTTGGAAGATTATATTAAAGATTGTGTCATAGGATAATAAGCAAAATATCATAGAGTAACTTGCCATATTGAGAATTCGACAACCCCAAAAAAACGAAATTGTAGACATTGAATAGGAGGGTTTAGCTATGAATATTAGAAAGGTTGTGGCTTGTTTAATAGTGGTGATGCTTATTATTAGTTCATCAACAACAAGAATGAATGATATTAACTTTGATTCTGATAATGATGGAATTTCTGATAAATATGAAGATTACTGGGGAACTGATAAATTTACACCCAACTCTGCAGATGATAAAGACGGTGATGGTTTGTCAAATATGGAGGAGCTGGGAATTGGAACACAATTAATATATGCGGATTCTGATCATGACGGATTATGGGATCATGAAGAAATTATTTTGGGAACATCTCCAACGAATGCAGATACTGATGGCGACGGTGTATCCGATAAAGCAGAAATAAGATACAAATTGGATCCTACTCTAATTGATACAGATTTTGATGGTGTAATGGATGGTAAAGAAAAATTTTTGAAAGAGATGGCATATGTTGCCGCTGTAGGTAGTGTTAATAAATTAGAGAACTTGGTTGTGGCTGATGCGGAGGATTATCAGTGGTTAGTAGAAGGGTTACCTGGGTATACAGGTGTTAAATTTGAACTGAGAAATGTGATTGGGCTAGACAAAATAGATCTCAAAATAGACAATTTGTATTACTTAAATATAACGACTCGAGAGTTAGAGACTGTAACAGATGAAATAATCGATGGATACTATATTGAACTGAATGCAAATGCCGAAGATGTTACTAAGTACATGAAAAGAATCAACCTAGAGATAGCAGATAGAATGGCCGCATGGGCCACGATGATGGATACTGATGGGGATGGAATAGGTGACGCAGAGGATCCACGGCCGCTAATATGGGATGTTAGTATAAGAGATTTGGCGATGTTTTCACAGATCGTCTATTCCAGGGGGCTAAATCGGATTGCGGCAAACAATAATGATAATGAGGTACCAATTAAAATCAGTGCAATAGAAAATGATATCGTACTCGCGGTAAATGAGGAGCCAAAAAATTCGGCAAACGAAAAACAAAATCATACAATAAATATAGCCAATCAAGAAGAAACGGAATTAGTAACAAGTTTGGCGAGCGTAAATAGTATATTTTCAATTATTGATGCTACAGCGACGTTAGATCATGGAAGGGAGAGGTTGCCAGTAATTGCATCTGTAGAAAAAGCCGCGACATCGAATATTGTACCTGTAGAAAAAACCACGACATTGAATATTATACCTGTAGAAAAAGCCGCGATATTGAATATTGTACCTGAAGAAAAAACGGCGACATCTGAAACTGTATCGGGAGAAAAAACTGATGCATCGGAAACTGTATCGGCGGAAAAAGCTGATGCATCGGAAACTGTATCGGTAGAAAAAGTTGCGACATCGGAAACTGTATCGGCAGAAAAAACTGTAGCGTCGGCGACATCGGAAACTGTATCGGGAGAGAAAACTGATGCATCGGAAACTGTATCGGCAGGAAAAGCTGATGCATCGGAAACTGTATCGGCGGAAAAAGCTGATGCATCGGAAACTGTATCGGCAGGAAAAGCTGATGCATCGGAAACTGTATCGGCAGAAAAAGCTGCGACATCGGAAACTGTATCGGCAGGAAAAGCTGATGCATCGGAAACTGTATCGGCGGAAAAAGCTGTGACATCGGAAACTGTATCGGCAGAAAAAACTGTAGCGTCGGCGACATCTGAAACTACATCGGCAGAAAAACCTGATGCATCGGAAACTGTATCGGGAGAGAAAACTGATGCATCGGAAACTACATCGGGAGAGAAAACTGATGCATCGGAAACTGTATCGGCGGAAAAAGCTGATGCATCGGAAACTGTATCGGCGGAAAAAGCTGATGCATCTGAAACTGTATCGGCGGAAAAAGCTGTAGCGTCGGCGACATCGGAAACTGTATCGGCAGGAAAAGCTGATGCATCGGAAATTGTATCGGCAGAAAAAACTGATGCATCGGAAACTGTATCGGCGGAAAAAGCTGATGCATCGGAAACTGTATCGGCGGAAAAACCTGATGCATCGGAAACTGAAGCTGGAGAAAAAGCTGATGCATCGGAAACTGTATCGGCAGGAAAAGCTGCGACATCTGAAACTACATCGGCAGGAAAAGCTGCGACATCGGAAACTGTATCGGCAGGAAAAGCTGCGACATCGGAAACTGTATCGGCGGAAAAAGCTGTGACATCGGAAACTGTATCGGTAGAAAAAGCTGCGACATCGGAAACTGTATCGGCGGAAAAAGCTGATGCATCGGAAACTGTATCGGCGGAAAAAACTGATGCATCGGAAACTGTATCGGGAGAAAAAACTGATGCATCGGAAACTGTATCGGCGGAAAAAGCTGATGCATCGGAAACTGTATCGGCAGAAAAAACTGTAGCGTCGGCGACATCGGAAACTGTATCGGCGGAAAAAGCTGTGACATCGGAAACTGTATCGGCGGAAAAAGCTGCGACATCGGAAACTGTATCGGCAGAAAAAACTGATGCATCGGAAACTGTATCGGCGGAAAAAACTGATGCATCGGAAACTGTATCGGGAGAGAAAACTGATGCATCGGAAACTGTATCGGGAGAGAAAACTGATGCATCGGAAACTGTATCGGCAGAAAAACCTGATGCATCGGAAACTGTATCGGGAGAAAAAGCTGTGACATCGGAGACTGAATCGGGAGAAAAAGCTGAGGCATCGGAAACTGTATCGGGAGAAAAAACTGATGCATCTGAAACTACATCGGCAGAAAATGGAGAAAAAGCTGCGACATCGGAAACTGTTTCGGTGGAAAAAGCTGATGCATCGGAAACTGTATCGGCGGAAAAAGCTGTGACATCGGAAACTGTATCGGGAGAGAAAGCTGTAGCGTCGGGGACATCGGAAACTGTATCGGCGGAAAAACCTGATGCATCGGAAACTGAAGTTGGAGAAAAAACTGTGGTCTCGGAAGCATCGGAAACTGTATCGGGAGAGAAAACTGATGCATCGGAAACTGTATCGGCGGAAAAAGCTGATGCATCGGAAACTGTATCGGCGGAAAAAGCTGATGCATCGGAAACTGTATCGGCGGAAAAAGCTGATGCATCAGAAACTGTATCGGCAGGAAAAGCTGCGACATCGGAAACTGTATCGGCGGAAAAAGCTGTAGCGTCGGCGACATCGGAAACTGTATCGGCAGAAAAAACTGATGCATCGGAAACTGTATCGGCAGAAAAAGCTGATGCATCGGAAACTGTATCGGCGGAAAAAGCTGATGCATCGGAAACTGTATCGGCAGGAAAAGCTGCGACATCGGAAACTGTATCGGTAGAAAAAACTGATGCATCGGAAACTGTATCGGGAGAGAAAACTGCGACATCGGAAACTGTATCGGCAGGAAAAACTGATGCATCGGAAACTGTATCGGCGGAAAAAGCTGATGCATCGGAAACTGTATCGGCAGAAAAAACTGATGCATCGGAAACTGTATCGGCAGGAAAAGCTGCGACATCTGAAACTACATCGGCAGGAAAAGCTGCGACATCGGAAACTGTATCGGTAGAAAAAGCCGCGGCATCGGAAACTGTATCGGCGGAAAAAGCTGTGACATCGGAAACTGTATCGGCGGAAAAAGCTGCGACATCGGAACCTGTATCGGGAGAGAAAACTGATGCATCGGAAACTGTATCGGCAGAAAAAACTGCGACATCGGAAACTGTATCGGCAGGAAAAGCTGCGACATCGGAAACTGTATCGGGAGAGAAAACTGATGCATCGGAAACTGTATCGGCAGAAAAAACTGTGGCATCGGAAACTGTATCGGTAGAGAAAACTGATGCATCGGAAACTATATCGGCGGAAAAAGCTGATGCATCGGAAACTGTATCGGCGGAAAAAGCTGATGCATCTGAAACTACATCGGCAGAAAAAACTGTAGCGTCGGCGACATCGGAAACTGTATCGGGAGAGAAAACTGATGCATCGGAAACTGTATCGGCGGAAAAAGCTGATGCATCGGAAACTGTATCGGCAGAAAAAACTGATGCATCGGAAACTGTATCGGTAGAAAAAGTTGCGACATCGGAAACTGTATCGGCAGAAAAAACTGTAGCGTCGGCGGCACCGGAAACTGTATCGGCAGAAAAAACTGATGCATCGGAAACTGTATCGGGAGAGAAAACTGATGCATCGGAAACTGTATCGGGAGAAAAAGCTGCGACATCGGAAACTGTATCGGCGGAAAAAGCTGATACATCGGAAACTGTATCGGCAGGAAAAGCTGATGCATCGGAAACTGTATCGGCAGAAAAACCTGTAGCGTCGGCGACATCGGAAACTGTATCGGCGGAAAAAGCTGATGCATCGGAAACTGTATCGGTAGAGAAAACTGATGCATCGGAAACTGTATCGGCAGAAAAAACTGTAGCGTCGGCGACATCGGAAACTGTATCGGCGGAAAAAGCTGATGCATCGGAAACGGTATCGGGAGAGAAAGCTGATGCATCGGAAACTGTATCGGCAGGAAAAACTGTGACATCGGAAACTGTATCGGCAGGAAAAGCTGCGGCATCGGAAACTGTATCGGCAGAAAAAACTGTAGCGTCGGCGACATCGGAAACTGTATCGGGAGAGAAAAATGAGGTGTTAAAAAATGTATTGAATGTTGCCGAAGATACATTGATAACAGGGGGAAAGTTGGTTACAGAGACTTTCGGTATTGTGAAGAAAAAGGTCGCGGATACATGGGATGTGGAGGTTGCTAATCCAGAGGAAGAGGCGTTGCTTGTAGGTGAAGCTGTGGAGGATACAGTTACTTCGGCAGAGTTAGAACAAATAAGAGCAGATATATTATTACTGGCTGAGGTTGCTATAGAAAAGAATGAGTTATTGTTGGAGGAAGGGCAAGCGGGGAAAGCTGTGTTGGTAGAGGACAACACGTTGGCGGCGTTGTCGGATATGGAAGTGGCGGCGATTAATGCCAGAATGGGTTATGCTTCTGTGGAAGAGCTGGCTGATTGGAGAGTAGTGGATTATTTTACTGAAAGAACTGATGATACAGAAGATGCCAAGTTTGGTGGATTTACATATGCTGTTTTTGAGCTGGCAGATAACATCGTGATTGCGTTTAGGGGGTCTGTGGGAAGTGCGATAAATACGCCGTTGGGAAAAGGCGATTGGTATAACAATATGGTGACTTATCCGTATGGTATAGATCCTGGAGGAATTTGGGCCGAGAATGCGATAAAAGAACTTTATAGAACATTGGATTGGGAAGGAAAAAATGTTTACGTCACAGGACATTCGAGAGGCGGAATGTTGGCGCAACGAGCGGCAGCTGCGATGGTTGAGTTTCCCGAATTTGAGTCGCAGTTGGTATCGATAAACTATTTTAATGGAATGGGAATAATTTTTAATTATGCGGAATTTCCTGTGTTGGAGACGAGTATACACAACAATGAAGTAAAAGACGATTTGGCATCGATAGCAGAAAAGGTTAATCGTCATGTTATGTTTAGAATGAAAGATGGAGAAATCGAAAACGATATGACATCAGAGTTAGGATCACATGTGAAAGAAGCAAATTTTATACCGTATAAGTCGTTGGATAGCGAAAATTTTGCATATGAAGATTTGACGCTAGAAGATATGACGCTGATGCCGTCGAGTATATATAAGATTCACTTTATGAAAAATTATATTGCAGATTTGAGAATGCCATATCGAAAGTAAAAATGATGTTGTCGATAAATTATTTTAATGGAATGAGAATAAAATTTAATTACGCGGAATTTCCTGTGTTGGAGACGAGTAGACACAACAATGAAGTGAAAGACGATTTGGCATGGAATAATTTGATGCTTGATTATTTTAGGTGTAGGGCGTATAATCGAAAATATATACGATAATTTTGGTGTAGACAATAGAAATGGAGAGTATACGATGAAAAATAAAACTTGGTTAACAAAAACACTAGGGCTTGCGATTGTAATGATACCAGCGAATTTTATGTATGCTTCAGCAAATGTTGCACCCATTGTACCGA
>NZ_ABEQ01000081.3 GCF_000171335.1 Candidatus Epulonipiscium viviparus | reverse complement strand
TACCATATATTGGAAGTCGTTGTCATGARTTTGAGTATAAAAGTGCCTAAAATTTGCCATCCAGATAGTCTTGCTGAAGCTGGATCCAATCATAGTACATTACATTTTCGAGTTGAGTAAGATGAGTTTTCCATTGAGCATCTGTTAGGCCATTGATAATGCTATTGGCTATAAAGCCGTCCATATATGCTTCTATTTCGGTTTGCAAGAGAGCGAGCTGGGTAAGTTTATCAGAAGGCATTGGGCGTAGAGGCAAAAATTCTGTAGGAAAATATTCCTCATACATAGGCACATATTTATATCTTAATGCGTCATAGCTCAGTACTTCGGCATTCATATCGGGCTTTGCAACTTCATCGCCAAACATTACAGGACCCTGCCCACGAAAAGCAATTGTGTAGTTGAGCTCAGTTTTAGTATTGATTCCCGAAGGCAACTCTGCTGTGGAAATTTCTTTGACAGTAGCAGTGCCGTCATCATTTTCGACCCATAGCAATCCTTCGTTGCCATCRCGCATAATRCGTTTTAGATTTGGATCAGAATGTAAGTAGTCCCAAGCTCGAAGCGCTGCTARAGGATCATCACAAGCTTTGGTTATCATAAACCCGTTCATATTAGCAGTGCGATGTCCCTTTTCACCAACTTTCAATTCTTGTCCTTCATATCCGGGAGCGCTTAAAACAGGAACTGGAGACCAAATAGCAGGATCTTCCATCCACGTAACGATCATGCCAACAACACCTTCGTTTACACGGCTCTTATATTGAGAATATGTCAATGAAAATCCCTCGACATCAAACAAGCCATCTTGTGCTAACTTATGCATATACAATAGATAGTCTTTGAAATTTTGTGTATCGAGATTTGGTTCAACGATGCCGTTTTGAACTTGAAAATAGTTGTCAGGATCAGCACCAGTTCGGCCAGCAATACCCCAAGGTCCAGCGAAGTAGAAGTGTTTATGCTGACCATTTGCTTGGCAAAACGAGATAGGAATTTCGTCGGCTTTACCGTTGCCATTAGGGTCCTGAGTTTTAAAAGCCATAAGTACATCGTAGAGTTCGTCGGTATTGGTAGGCATTTCCATGTTTACGGCATCAAGCCAATCTTGCCTAATTAGAGGAATTGACTTTGCGGAGTTGGCATATTCGGCATAAACCCCAACTGGGAGAGAGTATATTTTGCCATCAGATTTACGAAGGGTATCTAAACCATCTGGTAAATTAGCCTCAATTTGAGAAGTGAGATTAGGGGCATACTCACGCAAGATTTCATCAGTAAATTCAAATAGATGAGCAGTATTGTTGATGACGGTGCTTTCGGGAGGCCAAGAAAAGATTATGTCGGGCAAATCTGTACCTGCAGCGAACAGGAGATTTAATTTTTCGTTAGCATTTGTTGAAACTGGTTACAATTCAAAATGCACATTAGTATTTTCTTGTAAAATAGGAAGGATATGTTTTTCATCTTGACTGGTAGACTTATCGTTTCCGCTTGGGGCAACAAACATAGTAAAAGTTTTGGGCTCTTTGACAATAGGCAGCCCCTCAACAAACATATTGTCGATCATCATTCGTCCAGTTTCTGGATCTAAAGTTTTCTCTAAATTTAAAGTAGTAGTATCGTCGGAGTTGCCGCAGCCAGCTAAACTGGCCATTATTGCTATTGCCATAGTAGTTTTGATCATTTTCATAATTGATACCTCCGTAAATTTGATGTAGATATAACATAAATAGTTAACGAATAGATTAAGCATATGTATAATATTATGATTAAAATATAAAGACTATGTAAAACAAACTATGTAGCCAATATCGCTGCTGAACTAATAAGTGCAGCAGCAGAATTAGCCGCATCAGTAGCCAATGCGGGAGATGTTGCTATTGCAAAATTAAAAGATAATTTTTACCCTAAAAGTTCATTATCGTTATATTCATCATAATAATAATCGTCGTCATCATCATTTTCGTTATAATGGTATGTATGAATTTCATTGTTGATAGGGACGATTTCGGTAATTGGAGAAAGAGCTACTTGATGTGTAGCATCTATATTGCCAACTGCTGCGGATCGTATTAGCCATTCGAGAGCGGCATCGGGGTCGGCCTTTACTCCGGCACCATGTGTATAGCAATGAGATACTTTTAGAAATGCATTGCCAAGATTATGATCTGTAGCTTTCATATACCACTCAAATGCTTTCTTTGGATTCTTTTCTACTCCGATGCCAAGAGTATAGCATTCAGCAAGATCCATTTCGGCGTTGTAATAATGTTGCTTCGCAGCTTTTAAATACCACTCAAATGCGATAGTTACATCTAGAGGAACGTCTTTGCCTTCTTTATATAAATTACCTAGCTGGTATTGAGATTCGACATGTCCCTGAGTTGCCGCGGCTTTGATCCACTCTAATGCCATTTTTGAGTTTTTCGGTGTGCCCCATCCCAACCAATAGCATCGAGACAGATTGTATTGAGCATCTGCATTGCCGCGTATAGCGCCTTGGTAGCTCCATTTAAATTGTTCAGAATTCTTAAATTCACGCTTTGCTTTCTTCATAAGAGCAAGTATCGCAGGAACAAACCCCATGTTGGCAGCAAGTGTATAATGAAGTGTTGCAGATACAGGATTTCCAGATTCTTCCTTATGTTGGCCGACATAAAAGTTGTATGAGGCATTTTCAGCCGGAGATTCTGCTAGATCATCTTGCATTAAGTCGATATGGTGATGGAGCTGTGCATAAAATTTATTTGTTTTTTGCGAATCGCCTTCAAAAATATAATTAATCTCCTTATCAGTTTGAAGAATGTCGTGAATTTCGGCAGTTAGACCTTTCCATACAAATGAGTCTATATGAAAAGGTAAAAACCAAAGAGAAATATCGTTTTGAGTCAAAAAATCAGTGATTTTAGGTGAATTTAACAGTTTGTTATCTTGATAAACTTGCAGTTGTGATTGGGTGTCCATAATTTTAATAAATATCATATTTTAGGCTCCTTTATTAATTCTAATATTTTGATGTTTTGATGCTTTAGTGACGTACTATAAATTAGTATATGACCATCTTGTAAAAAAAATATTATAAAATAAAATTAAATTGAAATTTGTGCCATAATTTTGATCACAAAAAAATACAGGTGAGAATAATATAAATATAGTGCAATTAAAATTTATAAATAAAGGGGCATGTTGTATGGCAGAAAATATTTCTCATTCTATAGGCCAATGGTTGGTAGTTGCAACCGGACAATCAGACCACTTGATCTCACAAAATCCTGGCTATGCAGAGAAGCTATTGGAATATGATGTTAAATTTTTATCAATGGCTTCGGAGGAGGAAGCAGTATCATTTTATATTTTAGATCCATTGGATAAAGTGCGTTCTGTTGTCTATCAAGATGATAAAAACGTTGTAGAAGTTGAAGATTTAATTAAAGTGATAAACGCATTAAAAAATAATGCGGAGGCAACAAATATGTCACGATTTATTAAAAATCCGATTTGTCCTAATGCAAAGAGAGTTGTGGGTGAATATATATTAGGCAGTCCGCACAATGTGGATGCGCTATTGCTAGATTTTGTGGTATATGCCTTTGCCCTAATGAATTCTGATGGAACATTTAAAGTATATTCTGAGAGAAATCTGAGAGAGTTAGTGGGGCTAAAAACGTATAATAGAGATCTAAAGGTGCTTCTGGCAATAGGCGGATGGGCAGCAGAAGGATTCTCGGATGCCGCATATACAGCGGAAAGTAGATTTAATTTCGCTATAGAAGCGCAAAAGTGGGTTATAGAATATGGGTTAGATGGGATAGAYTTAGACTGGGAATATCCGGGGAGTAGCGCAGCTGGTATAAAATCGAGAGTTGAAGATACACAAAATTTTACTTTGTTGATAGAAACTTTGAGAATGGTACTGGGAAATGATATGTTAATTACTGTGGCAGGAATAGCAGATAGAAGTTATATATCTAAAGTTCAGATCGCAAAGATCGCTCCGTTAATAGATTACTTTAATGTAATGACATACGATTTTACAGCAGGCAACGCGGGAGTATCTGGTGCAAAGCATCAGGGAAATTTATACAATTCGGAGCTAAGCCTGAATAACATAAGCATAGATATCTATGTGCGCAATCTAATAGCGGCAGGGATGCCACCAGAAAAGATTTTGATTGGTTTGGCCTTTTATGGGCGGCAGGGGATGTCGATAACAAAGAGTTTTGATCAGATCAGGAGAGATTATTTAAACAAAAATGGTTATAGAGTAGAGTTTGATAATATGGCAAAAGCGGCGTATATATCAGATCCCGAAGGCAAATTTTTCTTATCGTTTGACAATGAGCTCTCGATATATTATAAAGGGGAATATGTTATAGATAACTGCCTTGGAGGACTATTTAGTTGGCAGTCAGCATTTGATCAGGCTAATATACTGGCTAGTGCAATGAATTTGGCGATCAATGATCCGCTAGAGCTTGAGAAGCTGCTAAATTCTTATTATTCATAAAAATAAAAAAGGCTTGCATTTTCTAATAAATAGAGGTGCAAGCTTTTCATAATTATATAGTTGTAGTAAGTAGCTTCCAAAACTTAGTCGTAATAATTGCCTTGGGTGTTATCACTTTGGGTTTTGATAAAGATATAGATTTTGAACCAATTAATTTTAGTGTAGTAGGAAGCGTTACAGTTTTTAGCTCTGGGCAATTTGCAAATACAGCAGAACCAAGAGTGGTCACACCTTCGGGAATTATCATTTCTGTAATTGCGGAGCAGTCGGCAAAAGCATTGTCCCCGATTTTTGTTACCGCAGCGGGGATATTAAACTCGGTTATTCTTGAGCAGCCCTTAAAAGCGGCATCTCCGATCTCGGTTACTGCATCTGGAATACATATCGAGCTAAGTCCCTTGCAACCTTTGAATGCACTTTTGCCTATAATGGTAACGCCAGCTGGAATTGTTACGCTCTTTAAATTTCGGCAACCTTCAAAGGTGCCATTTTCTACAGAGATCACTTCGGAGGGTATAGCGAATTCATCTAATTTGAGGCAACCATAGAAAGCGGCATCTCCAATAAATTTGATATCAGGAGTCATATTGATGTTTGCTAAACTTCTGCAATTAAAAAAGGTGTTGTTGCCTATATGGGTTAATCCTTTGGGAATTGAAACTGAAACTAAAGAGGAGCAACCATAAAAAGCCTTGCTACCAATAGTCAATACGCCTTCTGGAATTATAACTTCGGTGAGATTTGTACATTTACCAAACACGCTAGAGCCGATGCTAGTGATACCTTCGGGAAGCTCTAGTACGCTATCTTCTCCTTTGTATTTAGTTAAAGTTTTGTCTACAATTTTAAAGCCGTCGATTTCTTCTTCTTCAGTTAAAATCGTAAAATTTTCTTGTGTAAAAACTATATCTGGTCCAAATTTAGTTCTGACACAAATTTCAATAGCACGAATAGCGACCTCTTTTGGCCATTGACCTTTAGTAATTAACTCTTCTGCTATGAGGTTCATTACTATGTATTCGTTTTCGGAACTAACATGTTTGATCACAGCTGCAAGAACGCCAGATTGTATGGCTGCTAATACGATATTGGTATCGGCAGTATTGAGTCGCTGTTTAACCAAGTCGAGTAATTGCTCTGTCTGTAAAAATATTTTACTACCAAATTCCTCATAAATCTGTCTCAGCGTTTGTACTGTTTCCTCCATTGTAATCTACCTCCAATACGTTATTTTAAAATTCTTTAGTTTATTTTACATTAGTATTAGATGAATTGCAATGAAAAAAACGCATAAGTTGATAATCTGTGCTAGAAATTGTTACCAAATTGTCTGAAAAAGCTAGAAAGTAGGTTCACAATTGCCAATAAAGGAGGACTTAATTAGCTAAAGAGGTAAACTTGTGCAATATTTTATTTGTATTGTTTTCACTACTTGTATGGATTGGCGGATATGATATAATAGAAAAAACAAATTTTAGGAGGAAAAGACTATTGAAGAAATCGATAAAGATACTAATAATTGTGATTGTAATTGGATTAGTAGGGGCATATGGCATTGGAAATTACTTTGTGGAATATGTTTTAGGTCGAAAACCAATTGACTTTACAGACAAATTGTCGCCCAAACATTCTGTTTCGATAGCCGAAGTAGAGGGGCGCGTCAATGCCGCTGCGCGAATTAATGCTTTATATGAAAATGTTGAGTTTAAGGAAGTAAGGATACCGAGTGAAAAAAATGAGCAAATGCTATACGCAAAAATGTTTCTGCAAGAAGATTCGCATTTGTGGGCCATAATAGTTCACGGATATAATTCAAGGCATCAAGAGGTAGAAGATATCGCAACAAAGTATTATGACTGGGGATATAACGTTATATTGCCAGACTTAAGAGCCCATGGAAATTCGACAGGAGAATATGTAACGCTGGGGCAAAGCGATAAGAGGGACATAATTAGATGGATAAATTATATTGATCAACCGGAAGCAGAAATAGTTTTGCATGGAGTTTCTATGGGGGCRGCGACAGTGATGCTYGCAGCAGGTGAAGACGACTTATCAGATAGGGTTGTTGCCGTGGTAGAGGACAGCGGATACACAACTGCACTGCAGATGATGAAAGAGCAATTGAAATATAGATTTAATTTACCATCGTTTCCGATAATAGGATTTTCTAATATGGTATCTGTATTAAAGACGGGTCTAAATCTTTATGCACCAAAGCCGATAAAAGCTCTAGAAAAAGCTGATTTACCAATATTATTTATACATGGAGATGCAGATATTTTTATATTGCCATACATGCAAAAGGAGTTATATGAAGCGTACGATGGAGAAAAAGAAATGTTGGTGATAAAAGATGCGGGGCATGTTGTGGGGAGATATATGGATGAAGAGTTATACTATAAAACGGTGTATGATTTTTTAAATAAATATGTAGAAGGAATGAAATCGCAAGGAGCAGAAATAGAAGTGGTTGCTTCTATTTTTTAATGAGGTACTGCTTAGCTGAAAGGAGGTTTTTTTCTAAAAAATTTCACTAGCAATATTAGTAGCAATATGGTATAGTAATGATATCGAAGTAAATTATGCCATCCAAGTTGGAAATATTTTGTAGGAAAAGAGGTTATTGATGTACGAAATAATTAAAGAGTTGAGACAAATTAATGATTATTATGGATTACAAAATGTAGAGTATGAGAAGCTAGAAGAACTAAATCCAAGAAGTTATGTACCTATAATAGGTAGGTTTAGCGTGGGTAAGAGTGCGTTAATTAACTCTTTATTGCAATATAAACGCCTGTTAAAAGAGGAAATTACACCACAACCTTCTTTGCCTACAGAAATTTATTATACGGCAGATGAAAAGTCAAAACCAGTTGAGGTAATATTAAAAGATGGCAGAAAGTTGCCGTATTCAATTTCGGAGTTTAGTAATTTAGCTATAGAACAAACAGAAATGGATAGAGTTTGTATGGAGCTAAATAACGAATTTCTTGCTGCCTGCTACAACCTAATATTGGTGGATATGCCAGGATGTGATGTTGGCGTTGATGCGTTAGTAAATTCTGTGTCGTATGTTAATGAGTGTATAGCATATGTCATTGTTTTTTCTGCAGAAGATTTAACGCTAAAAACGACTATGATAAATATTTTAAAAGAGTTGCGACTACACAAAATACCAGTTGGAATTGTTATTACAAAAACCGATAAAGTAGATGATGCAAAACTAGAGAAAGATTCTACAAGATTAAAGAAATTACTATCTAGATATATAGAAGACTCTAAAATAGAATTTGCTTTTACTAGCAGCTATAAGTCTGATACCAAACAGTTTGCGAGGTATTTAGAAACATTACATATAAAAGCTGCGGCAAGAGTGTATTCTAAAAACTATGCAACTGTTAAGAAAGAAGCATCAAAAACTTTAAAGTATTTAGGAGCTATTAATAACACCTTTACAATGTCTGAAATTGAAATATTGGGTAAACAGTTAAAGCAAAACTATAGAGATGCGTTAAAAGATATGATTATTCGATTTCGTGAGTTTGAAAATCATACATTGGAAATGATTGAAGATATTGTAGAAGAAATGGCGTTGGCATTAGAAGGTTGCGAAAATATATTATATACAATGATTTATAATAAGCAAAATATTGCAGAATATGTGAATAGTGTGATACGCACCATTGCAATTTCAAGTTTAAAAAGCCATGTAGCACCATTAATTCAGTTTTATATGACACGAATTACAAATGCAATTACTATAAATGTATTTAATACAGAAGGATTTGTTGTTAATGTGATTAACAAAGATGATTATATTATAGAGTTGCCTGTATTGAACGCGGCAGTTACTTCTTATATTAAAGAGGTATGTTCAATAAAATATGAAACTAAAGATGCCATAAAGCCAAAGCTCAGAAAGATTTTAATTGATGCTCTAACTGATGTGAGATATCAGCTTTCTAATATACTATCAATTAGAATTAATGAATTGAGAAGGTGGTTTAATCAGTCGCTATGTGATGACTATGCTCTTTATGAAAAGGCATTAGAATATCTCAAAGATTATACGGATGCTGAAGATACTATAGATAACGATGAGCGACGAATATTGCTTGCAAAGCATCTGCAAAAAATTAAAAAGATAATAAATGAGTAAGTATAGTAGTCTGCAAAGAGGGTTGATTTGTGAAATATCCAAAAGTATAAATAGTATAAGATATTTCGGATTTTTACAGATGATTAGGGAGGTATGTAATGAATGTTGATAAGGTTTTATTTGACAATTTGAAGCTGCTAGGAAATATTATAGAAAGACCAGAAAAAAATAACCTGGACTTTGCAGATATTGAAGAATTGATTTTAGTGCAGCTACCAGCAATAGCAAAGAAGCTGGCTCCGCCAGACTTTTATTCGATGTTTAACGACTTTAAGCTGGAGTTTGAAAAATTTAGAGATTTTATTTTGTATAAAGAATTGATTGGCAAAAACGTAGTGGGAGTAGGAGGTGGATTTTCTAGCGGTAAGTCGAGTTTTTTGAACGCTTTAAATGCGGAAAAGGCATTGCCAGAAGATATTGATCCCTCTACATCTGTTCCCACATATGTTATAAACGCTGAAAAATATAAGGTGAGTGTAATAAATATTTTTAGAGCAAAAGTAGAGATTTTACCAAAAGAGATCAAAAAAATTGCCCATGGCTTTGGGGAAATAGATAGAGATGGAATAAGTATTATGCCAGCAACCTCATTGAGCCATATAGTAAAGAGTGTTTTGTTAGAATCACCAAGACAAAGATATAAAAATCTAGCTTTTTTGGATACACCCGGATATTCGAAACCGGAAATATATGGTAGTTGTGCTCAAACAGATGAGGATATTGCAAGAGGAAATCTCAATTCGAGCAATTTTATATTGTGGTTTGTACCTGCAGAGACAGGAACTATCACTTTGGCAGACGTAAAGTTTATAAATTCGTTGCGTAAAGATATTCCGAAGGTAATTGTAGTAAGTAAAGCAGATAAAAAGAGTGCGACTGATCTGAAAAATATTTGTGATAACGTACGTAAAGTGATAACTTCAAAAGGGATAGAAGTTCTAGATGTGTTAACATATTCGAGAGAGGATAATACCGGATATGACAGCAATAGGCTTAGAGGACACCTAGAGTCGTGGAATGATGAGGAATATAAGTCGACATTTGCCGAAAATTTTAAGACACTGTTTATTAGGTGTCACGAATTTTATGAAAGCGAAATAGAAAAGCAAAGATATAGATTAAGATGTCTAAATATGTCTTTAACACAGATAGAAGATGACAACGAAGAGTTGCTAAAACCATTAGAGCTTATGGTAGATGATATTCGCAAAAATGTGGTTCTTCTTCGTAGTATAAATGAAGAACTGCGTCTATTGCAATTAAACTTTTTCACATTTATAAAGCTGATAGGGGATCAGGTTAACATAGAGATGCCACTACCTAGTGAAATTAATTTGATAGGCTATACCCAAACACAAGATTTGATAGGATGGATAGAAGGATATCAAAAGATTATGGGTATACCAACGAATGCAGATATAATGAAGGTGCTAAAAGGAACGATTACAAGTACAAAACATTTTAAGAAAACGCAGTATCAAGAAGTGATTCAGAAGTTGACAGATCTACGCTATGGTAAAACAAAGCCCATTAAACAGTATCCGGTAATGGGCCATAAACTGCAGAAGGCATCAGAGGCTATAAAAAACATGTATTTTAAGGTACTATGTCTTATGATTCGATCTAATGGAGATATACTAGAGGAGCAAAAGTTTTTGGCATCACAGATTATGAGGCAAGTACATGCAGAATATACATTTGAAGAGTATATGCGACAGTCGACAAAGGTATCTAGAGAAGAATATAATGTATTTATGAAAGATATTGTTCGTGGACATTATCAGCATATATTTATGGTGGATTTATTAACAATGATTATATTGATTGAAGATAGTGCGATAAAGAAATCGTTTATCGCACGCGTGGTAGAAGCGCTTAAAATCACACAAGCTGAGTTGAGTTTCTTATTAAAAGTTGTGGAGACAATAATTGAGCCAGGACTATTACAGTATTTACAATCATCAGATATGTGTACTATTGGCCCAAATACTCTAAAACGTAATTTTAAAGATAATAAGAAGCTACATATAGTGCGCAATAAAGATACATTATGCTTAGTAAGCCTGTATCAGAAGAAGATTCATCTTGTTAATTATTTTGATTTGTATGGAAATACCTACTATATAAGAGATAAACAGTTGCTGAGAGTAGTAGGTGCAAAAATCAGCATGGCAAAAGGTTTGGATATATCTAAAATCGAAAGCGTACAGTTTATTAATTGTCAATTTATAGGGAAAAATAAGCCTATAAAAATTCATGAATGTACGGAAGTAAATATCATTGACTGCCACTTTAAGGGTTTTAAAGTGGAGGCCCTAAAGTTTGATAATATACAAAAGCTAAGTAATAGCAGAAATATCTTTGAAGGCAACGAAGGAAGGACACAATTGTATGTAAAGGAGAGTCAAAATGTTTAAAATAGACACTAGACAAGCACAAATTCAAGTAGATAAATTTATAGAAATAGTAGATGAAATGATCAAAAACTTTGATGGTATCGCAGATGAAACTGATCTCGAACAGTTATGTCAAATTAAAAATGACTATAGAAAGCAAATATCGAAATTTTTTGAAGAAAATCAAAAAATTACCATCGGTGTTATTGGTCAAGTAAAAGCAGGAAAGTCGTCGTTTTTAAATACGCTCCTCTTTGACGGAGAAGAAATTTTGCCTATATCTGCAACGCCAAAGACTGCAATATTAACAAAAATGGAATATTCACAAGAGAATTTACTAGAAATTGAATATTATTCAGAACAGGAATGGAAGATAATTTGTGACAATGCTGTAATTGAGATAGAAGAAGATATTTTTATAGCAGCGCGCGAGCTTGTGGAAATGGCATCAGCAAAGGAAATAGATGTATCAGAATATGTAGGGAAAAGCAAGTCGATGGAGTTTGAAACTTATGAAGAGTTAATACAAGTATTAAACGATTATGTTGGCGAGGATGGACGTGTAACTGCAATTGTGAAATCGGTGCTCGTTAAAACTAATAATGAGTTGTTTAAAGGATTTACTATAGTAGATACACCAGGATTAAACGATACAGTAATATCGAGATCGGTTTGTACAAAGGAGTTTTTAGATGAATGTGACATAGTATTTTTTTTAAGCCCTGCAGGCAACTTTTTGGATAGCAGTGACTGGAGCTTGTTATTTTCACAGTTGCCACACAACTTTTCAAATAAAGTGGTTCTTATAGGTAGTAAATTTGACAGTGCGCTTAGAGATGTATTAAAAATACAAAATGAAGACGATATGTTTGGTATGGATGAAAACAAAACTGCAAGCATTGAAACTGCAATAGAGATGGTAACGACAAAGCTAACCGAGCGTGCAGTAAGGCAAGTAGAAATGGTCGAAAAAGATTTTCCTACATCAACAATGTTAACTGTTATAGCAGATTGTAAGAAGCCTATATTGATATCTTCTATAATTCAAAACATGCTAATAAAAGATATTGAGGAGTATACTGAAAATGAGCGAAATGTGTTTGATGCACTGACTCCCTTTTTTACGAATCCGGCAAAAGAGTTGATGAAAATAGCCAATGTGGACGCAGTAAAGGACGTATTTAAGGATGTACTGCTAGTAAAAGCGGAGGCGCTAGTTCAGAATACGGCGTCGTTTATGCCAATTGCGTCAGAAGAATTGATGGAAACTTTAACCAACTTTAAAAACAAGGCGGTGCTAAAAAGTAACGTGCTCACAGCATCTGATAGAGAAAGATTGATGTCTCAAAAACAAGAAATTTCGTTACAATCAACGGCTCTAAAAGCCGCGATATCAACAATTTTTAGCGAATGTTTTGCAAGATTAGAAGCAGAAAAAATTAAGGCAGTTCGCGATATACGAAATATATCCAAAAAATATAATTCAATTCAAAAAAGTGTAGGTGTACAGGTTAAAACTAAAACTTATAAAGTTTCGACGAGTGAGTTTTTAAAACCTCTTACTTGGGGATCATCGCGCACGGAATATTCGCTGTATAATGAACGGTATATTTATTGGTCTACTTCTGATGTAGCCGACGATATAAGGAGCTTTGTGTTTGATGTATCAAGTAGAATAGAGTATATATTTATAGCGTCGTTGGACCCAAAAGAGATGAAGAAAAAGCTGTTGGGTGCTATTGTAAGCTATGCTGATATGAGCAATGAAAAGTATGACGCGGCAATATTTAAAATGATAATAACACAAGCAGTAAACAGTGTAAATTTTCCGCTAATCAAAATTAATACATCTGATGTAATAAACGAATTGGTGGCACGTTTTGGAGGAGAAGTAACGTCGAACTCAAATAAAGCTGCATTAAAGCATGCGCTCTTTGATGCCATTTCGGTTTGTTATGAAAGTGCGCAAAAAAACTTGGAAGAAGAAATTTTGAAGTTTAAAAATAAGCTTATGTTATTAGAAAAGGAGATTCAAGGAAAGCTACTAAACAATGTTACTCAAGAATTTGATTTGCTGATTGATTCGTTGGAGAGTAAAGATGTGGAAATAGATAAACACTCTGAGTATATAAAAATGTTGATAGAAGAGAGTAGAAAATTGAGAGTATAATAAAAGCGAACATGGCCTTTGCAGCAGATGCAGAGGCTATTTTTGTGCTTGCATTAATAATTTATGCATATGATAAAGAGTAATAGATTTGAACAAGCTAAAAATGATCCGTTAGAACACACAGGTTAAGGAGGATATTTAATGAATGAAACAGAAAAGATTTTGAAAGAGATCTATATAAAGCATGGAGCCGAAGTATTTATAGATAATATAAGAATGAAGATTTTAATACGCTATAAGTTACACAATGAAGATACCAAAATGCTGCTATTAGCAATAGATCAAAATGTGGCAAAAAAGGTAATGAGCAATGTAAATGCAAAAGATGATTTTGTAGAAATTGATAATATAGTAGAAATGCTATGTAAGAGAGCAATGTGGCGAGAAGAGTGGGCATACAAAGTTGTGATGTATTTTGTGAACACCAAATTTTATACAAATGAAAAAATTATTGTGGAGCCTGTTAATGTGGCGGCAGAGGAAATAAAAATTTTGCCAAATATAGAATCAGAGTATGACAAAAAACTATTTTGCATAGTGGATGGGTGTTTGGTTAGGTATAAGGGAAATCAAAAAAATGTGATAATTCCAGAGGGAGTAACGAGCATTGGAGAGTTGGCATTTTACGAGTGTATCAACTTGACAGAAGTTAGATTGCCAAAAACATTAAAGGAAGTAACAGAGCGTGCATTTATAAATTGTATCAACTTAACTTGTGTAGTAATAGAAGATAGAGTAACGGCGATAGGAGATAGTGCGTTTGAGAATTGCGCAAAGCTGGTGGACATTAAAATTCCACAAGGTGTAACTTCTATAGGAAATAGAGCATTTTGTGATGCTAAGAGTTTAACTAATTTAGTGATTCCGGCAGGGGTAACAAGTATTGGTGAAGAAGCATTTAGGGGAGCGATAAGTATAACTAATTTGGAAATTCCGGCAGGGGTAACGCGCATTGGAGCTGCAGCGTTCGAAAAATGTACAAGTTTAGTGAATATTAAGCTCCCAGAGGGAGTGTTTTCTCTAGAAGATAGTATGTTTTCGGAGTGTACAAGTCTTAATAATTTAACAATTCCAAATGGTATCATTAGTATAGGTGAGGCGGCATTTGAGGGATGTACAAATTTGATTTATATGGATTTTCCTGAGGGAGTGGCATCGATTGGCAATTTTGCTTTCGCAGGATGTACAAGTTTGGTAACTGCAGTTTTGCCAAAGAGCGTAATGAAGATAGGTGAATCGCTTTTTGAGGGGTGTGTAAACTTGAGAGATGTGGAATTGCCTGCGGGAATAACTAGCATTGGCAAATACACTTTTGCTAGATGTGAGAAATTGACTAGTGTAGAAATTCCAGAGGGAGTAATCAGTATTGGCAAGTGGGCATTCGGAAAGTGTAGTACCATAACAAATATAGAAATTGCTCATGGTGTAGTAAAGATAGGAAGCAATGCGTTTGAAGGGTGCAGTAAATTGGTAAGCATCATTATACCATCGACTTTGAAATATATCGGAGAGAGCGCTGTACATTTAACTCGAACTCAGGTAATTACTCGCAATCATGTTTGGTGGCCGTTGTTAACGGGATATGTCGAAAATTTTTAATTGCATTTGTTCTAGTTTTTATTATAATATTATTGTATAATAAAATGTATTTGTTTATTGTTTGTTATAAAAAAGGAGGAAGATTAAATGAGAGATATATCTTTAAAATCGACAAAAAAGCAATTGATGGAGGAAGTGATAAGGCTTCGTAAAACTATAGAAAATACTGACCCAACAATGGCACAAGTTCATGAGAAAAAAGCAAAGAAGACTCGATTAGAAAATGCGCAATCTTTAATTGATATGAATATTATAAATCCAGAAATAGTAAAGCAATTTGATGATCTAAAGTTTGCTATAGAAGAGGCAAAGATCAAACTGGCTGCTATGTGTGAAGTAGAAAATGTATTAATAGAAGCCGAAACAGTGATAATAGCAAGAGATAACCTGATTGTTGCACGAGAAAAAGAAGAGATCAAAAAATTAGAGGATCTTAAGGTGGCAATTGATCAATTATCTATGCAAAGAGAACTTAAATTAACAAGGCTAGAAGAGGAGTACATAGAAAGGAAAGAGCAGTTGGAAAAAGAGCGCAAACATGATATTCAGGAGTTTGCATATGAGTTATCTCGCAAGCGCAAGTTGGAAAGTGATGCTTGG
>NZ_ABEQ01000082.3 GCF_000171335.1 Candidatus Epulonipiscium viviparus | reverse complement strand
TATTATCTATTGTTAACTACTTCGAAAGGAGATAACATGAAAATTAACAAAATACTCAAAACAATAATACTTCTAGGATTGGGCAGTTCCATGCTTGTTGCTTGTGGCGGAGACGAATCTGGTGCCAATACAATTAAAATCGGCGGAAGCTTCGACGTTACCGGAGCAACAGCTCAATATGGCATCCCCGCTAATAAAGGTGCCATACTCGCAATTAAAGAATACAACGAAGCTGGCGGAGTTCTTGGCAAACAAATTGAATACATATTCGAAGATAACAAAGGTGTACAAACTGATGCGGCTAGTGCATATAAAAAATTGTCCGATAGCAAAGATGTAATTGGTTTTATCGGRGCTGATATTTCTGGAACTACAGAAACTATTGCTAACCTAGCAAAAGMAGATGGCATTCCAATGATCAGTCCTTCTGCAACTAAGAAAGAAATCACATCCATTGCTCCAAATATTTTTCGCGCTTGCTACATCGATCCAACACAAGGCGAAATTCTCGCAAACTTTGCCGATACCTCGCTTAATGCCAAAACTGCTGCCGTTATGATAAACAACGAAAGCGACTATTCCGTCGGCATCGCAGAAGCATTTATCGAACAAGTTGAAGCATTAGGTATTGATGTTGTAGCTCAAGTTAACTACACTGCGGCAGATGTAGATTTCAAGTCAATCCTCGCTCCTGTTGCTAATGCAAATCCAGATGTTATACTAATTCCAGACTATTACGAAGCTGTTGCCAAGATTGCACCACAAGCAAGAGAAATCGGCATCAGCGGCACATTCCTTGGCGGAGATGGTTGGGACGGCGTTACTGCTATGGTCGGCACTAACGCAGAACCTATCAATGGCAGCTACTTTATCAATCACTATACCACAGAAGACGACTCTCCAATTGTCCAAGATTTTATAGCCAACTATACAGAAGAATACGGCACAACTCCTAACGCTTTCGCTGCCCTCGGATAYGATGCGGCTTGCATATTGCTAGAAGGTTTTGCTCGAGCTGAGACTACCGACAGTTCTGCAGTTGTGAATGCTATACAAAATATCGATATCGAAGCTGTCACCGGACACATTACTTTTGATGAGAATCGCAACCCTCAAAAATCTGTTACTGTTATCAAAATCGTAGACGGCCAAAATAAGCTTCTCGAAAAATTTAACCCTACAACAAACTAATCTCAACTGCAAACTTTCTTAATTAAATGAATTGCAGCACACTGATTTAATTTTTGGACATGGTATGCTGCCATGTCTTTTTTATATACGCAAAAAAGGATGTGAAATAATGGACTATGGAACTTTATTTATACAGCAGATTATCAATGGACTTCATGTAGGAAGCATTTATGCGTTAATTGCTCTAGGATATACAATGGTATACGGAATAGTTAAGCTGATAAACTTTGCCCATGGCGACATAATGATGGTTGGCGCGTACGTCGCTTTTGTAATGATGACAGCTTTTAATATGAATATTGTCGTTGCTCTAATTGTTGCAGTTATTTTTTGTTCATTACTCGGTATGACTATCGAAAAAGTGGCATACAAACCTCTTCGAAAAGCTCCTCGAATGTGGGCACTAATTACAGCTATCGGTGTAAGCTTTTTTCTTGAATCCGCTGTCATGGTTCTATTTGGTGCCAATCCAAAACCATTCCCAGCTCCTCCATCCAAGCTGATCACAATTGGCAACCTACAGTTTAGCCAGTTGATGCTTATTTCACTAGCATTATCAGTTGTACTTATGATAGCTCTCGAAAGATTTATCAAAACCACTCGCCTCGGCAAGGCCATGCGTGCCTCTTCTGAAGATGCCGACGCCGCGGCTTTGATGGGCATTAGCGTCAACAAAACTATCTCTACAGCGTTTGTTATTGGCTCTGCACTTGCCGCAATTGGCGGAGTACTTTTTGCTATTGCGTATCCTCAAATCAAACCTCTAATGGGAATGATGCCAGGTCTTAAGGCCTTTATTGCAGCAGTTTTGGGAGGAATTGGAATTATTCCCGGCGCTATGCTCGGCGGRTTTCTATTGGGCCTTATAGAAAGTTTAACCAAAGGATTTTTGTCTGCCTTTTGGCCGGGTGCCACGTTGTGGGCAGATGCTATTCTATTTAGTATACTCATTCTTGTTTTGCTTATAAAACCTTCTGGAATTTTGGGCAAAAATATTAAAGAGAAAGTGTAGGAGGTTGCCATCATGAAAAAGAAAATCGCAATTCCCAAATTTATAAACTCAGAATGGATTCAAAGCAAAAACAAGATCACTCAGCGTCTGATCTATGCAACGATAGCAATTTTTGCTATATATTTTGTTTTGATAATAGGTATGGCAACAGGATTAATTGATAATTATATAAGTGGAATCATTGTTTCAATACTCATAAACGTAATCATGGGCGTCTCTTTAGCATTGGTAACGGGATATCTCGGCGAGCTTGTTTTAGGACATGCGGGGTTTATGGCTGTCGGAGCCTATACTGCYGCCATAATAACCATGCAACTCAATCTTCCTGCAGTCATCGAATTTCCCATCGCTCTACTCGCTGGCGGTATCCTCGCGTCRGCAATCGGTATTATTATCGGCATCCCCGCACTTAGGCTTCGCGGAGATTATCTCGGCATCATCACTTTGGGATTCGGAGAAATTATCAGAATCATCTTAAACAATTTRGAAATCACCAACGGCGCRCGTGGCCTTTCTGGTATTCCGCATTATAGTAATTTTACTGTTGCATTTTTCATTACTGCCATTGTTATTGTRATTCTCTACAAAATTATTACATCAAGAACAGGCCGCGCTATCGTCGCAATACGCGATAACGAAATAGCAACTGACTGTGTTGGAATTTCCACATTTTTCTATAAAACTCTTGCATTCTCCATTGCAGCGTTTTTTGCCGGCATTGCAGGTGGATTATATGCCCACTATCACACCGTTCTCAACCCAGTCAGTTTCGGCTTTATGCAATCTATCGAAGTACTAATTATCGTTGTTCTTGGAGGAATGGGCAATCTGTTTGGCACCATCATTGCCGCAATCATATTAGGTGTTCTCAACGAATTATTACGTTCCTTTACAGAATACCGAATGATCATCTACTCTTTGGTCCTTATTATTATGATGATTTGTAAAGCAAAGAATATCACTTTTACCAGTATAAAAAATAAATTTATTAAACCGCGTGCGGCAATTGGAGAGGAGGCGAATTAAATGTTAGAAGTATCAAAAATTAGTGTAAATTTTGGTGGAATTAAGCCTGTGGATGAATTTGACTTGACTCTAAACGAAGGCGAACTTGTGGGGCTAATCGGCCCCAACGGTGCTGGCAAAACTACTGTCTTTAATCTTTTAACTGGCGTATACACTCCCACAGAAGGCACAATTAAACTAGATGGCGAGCTGCTTAACAAACTCAAACCATATCAAATTGTAAGAAAAGGCATCACTCGCACTTTTCAGAATATCAGATTGTTCAAAACTATGACCGTTATCGAAAATGTAAAGGTCGCATTCAACAATCGCTTAACCTATAACATCACAGACCGAATTTTTAACACCCTAAAATATCGAAGACAGGAAAAGTGGCTCCACAGAGAGGCTATGAATTTACTGAAAATATTTGACTTAGACGGTGATGCCAATGAAATGAGCAACAATTTGCCATATGGAAAGCAACGAAAGCTGGAGATTGCTAGAGCGCTTGCTGGCAACCCAAAAATATTGCTTCTCGACGAGCCTGCTGCAGGAATGAACCCAATCGAAACCGATGAACTTATGGAAACCATTAAGCTAATTCGCGATAAGTTTAACATCACAATTTTATTAATAGAGCATGATATGCGGCTGGTTATGGCAATATGCGAGCGGCTTGTTGTCATAGAATACGGCAAAATAATAGCAGAAGGAACTCCAAGTGAAGTTAGCCAAAACCCCCGTGTGATCGCTGCTTATCTTGGAGAATAGGAGGCCAACACTATGCTAAAAGTAGAGAATCTAAATGTGTACTATGACAATATTCATGCCCTCAGAGACGTTTCGTTTTCAGTAGGAAAAGGCGAGATCGTAACGCTAATTGGCGCAAATGGCTCTGGAAAAACCACCATTTTGCAAGCAGTCAGTGGAATGGTTACGCCTCGATCTGGTAAAATTTTATTTGCAGACAAAGATATAATGCACAAACCATCTAATACGCTACTGCCGCTGGGGTTGGCGCATGTTCCAGAAGGCAGGCGAGTCTTTGCCAAGATGACAGTTGAAGAAAATCTCGAGCTCGGCGCTTACATCGTTAAAGATAAGCTACAAATCGCAGATGACAAAGAGAAACTGTTTGACCAATTCCCTAGGCTTCGCGAACGACGAAAACAACTTGCCGGAACTATGAGCGGTGGTGAACAGCAGATGCTTGCTATGGCAAGAGCCCTCATGTCTCGGCCCTCCCTTATGATTATGGATGAGCCTTCTATGGGTCTTGCTCCCGTGCTCGTTCAGGAAATATTTCACATTATTCAAGTCATTAACCAAAACGGCACCACAATCTTGCTAGTCGAGCAAAATGCAAATAAGGCGCTTCAAATTGCACATAGAGCATATGTATTAGAAACCGGAAAAATTGTTTTATCTGGTACCGGAGCTGATCTACTAAAAGATGAAAACGTTAAGAAAGCATATCTTGGCGGTTAATATTAAAATAGCATAGGTTCGCTCGCCTATGCTACTTATCAACGTTATTTCTTATTGCTGTATAATTTCCCCATCTTTTCTCAGATCTTCTACCTCCAATTTATTTTTCTTTGCCCAGTCCAAAAACAACTTTCCAGTCTTAAATTCCAGCGCCTGATACGCAGATATTATCTCGACATCTCTCTCCTTAAATACGGTTTCTCTTATATCATTAATCAGCTGCAATATCTTTGCCGGCTCATCGGTTTCTTTCATCGATAAATTTACACTCATCGTTTTATCTGATATCGCTATAGTGGCTCCCCGTATTTTAGCAAATCGCTCTAGCTCTTCGAAGTCTTTATATGTCGTCGCAGTATTGCGCCATTGCTTTTGCCTCATATATATCAGTCGCTCTTTCTTATTTACTGCCCTCACTCCGTCAACCACTTCTATCACCTCAAATCTGCGCTCCTCCACTAGCGTCTTATCCAAAAATACTGCCACCAAAATTTCACGGCATCCTTTTGCGACTTCTATCGGTTCTGCATACAGCTCGCCATTCTCCTTCGGGTTACTTCCATCAATTGTATATTTTACTGCATATTCCGGATGCGCCACAATTCTAAATATCTGCGTTCCTTCATCTTCATATTGCTCTCCCGCTATTGGCACCTTGCCCACAAATTTTACCATTTCTCCTTCTGCACGCTTTCCGGTTGGGTCTACGCATCTAAAATTTAATCTACATTCTGAAGTTTCCAACTCTTCTTCTAACAATTTTGTCTCAGCCAATGCGCCGCTCTTTGCATAATAGACTTCTCCTCCTATGCCCATAACTTTTAGCCTAAATTTATTACTTTTCTCATCGTAATTTACTTGCTCCACCTTTACTTCTGTTGGATCTACAAACGGCCCTTTTATAATGTAGCCATCTTTCTCGCGCCACGCATCTTTGGCAATACAGGCTTTTAGCAGCTTCTCTAGTTGCCCCGCCGGATACCATTGCCACGACGGCTCCGTTGCCGCACGCTCCTTCAGTTGTTTTAACGTCATCGTCTTTGCTATAAATATACGTTGCTCACATTTTTTACGCAATATTTCTAATCCCTGCTCTTCCACTTCCTCATACTTTCTTGCATCTAGCAAACATTTGGCAATTTGCTCCTCGCCATTATACTTCATCTTTGTAAATTCTAGCCTAAAATCTTTCGAATCAATGCCATTTTTGGTTGGAAAATATAGCGTTACAAACAGCTCCCGAATCGTTGAAATCAAGTTTTGCATCTGCCTATCCTTCATGATCTCCGCTTCCTTAAGCTGCGTATTCCCTTCCTCCTTTAAGTTTCCATAAATAGACTCTATTGCTAGAACCATCTTTGCATTCTCATGTAACTTTTCTAGCATGTTGCGTTGTCCCGACAAAAATAGCACTCGGTTTTTTCTCTGCACCTGTTCATAAAATTTTTCCAGCGTCGGATGCAGTCTCTTGTATGGCTCATATATCACCAATGCTACTTTATTTTCATCCAGTTTAATGTCTGATATCTCCGGAAATACATACACTCGGTCATAATATTTCCCCACCACAGGCTTAAATATCTCCCTAAGCATCTTGCGCAACTTCCCGCGCGCATCTTCATCAGAATATCCCTGCGCCAATTCGTTTAGCTGCGCCACCATATTTTTGGTGTTCTGAAAATACACTCTTCCTACATTATCAGTTTTTAGATACCAACATTTTTGATTCAGTTGCCCCAATGCATCTTTGATACGCTCGATATTTGCTTCTGGACTACTCAAATATCCCACGATCTCAGACTTTGATAAGCCCAGCAAGCCGTTGTGTGTTGCCGATAATGACGATACCAACAGCAACTTTGCAACCTCCTGCGCCGCATCACCTTCGCATTGGCTATCCACTATCTCTGCAATTGCCTTGCCATTCTGAGCTATGTCATGATTAATGGGCGCATCCAAAGATGGGTTGATTTCATAAATCTGGCTCAAAATTTTCTGCTCATTCAAATTAAAATCAAATACGTTAATCAAATATCTTTTCTCCGCCGCACCAGATTCATAAAACTGCCTCACCACCAAACGCATAAATCTGATGAGCCCCCTCGTTTGCTGAAAGTTTGGATTCTCCTTAAATCTTGCATACAGCGGCTTAATGGATGGGTGAAATGGATACGAGTCTTTTACTCCTGCAAATACAGCATCTGGATTATAGTTTGTTAACCCCAGCTTTACCGACTTCGCCACCGCTTTCTTATACGCTGTTGCAATATCCTTGATCTCCTCCTCTCCTGCAGCATTCTCAAACAGCTTCGTATGTAAAATTGAATAAATTTCATCGCTGTTTAAAGCAACGGGAGTCACTTCTTTTGCCACTCGATTTGCTTCCGCTTCCAGCTCCCTAAAGCTAGACCTTAGCAGCTGACTTCCCGATTCATATGCCGCACGCAAATCTGAAAATACTAGGCATACATTAGCCAGCTGCTCTTTACCCAATGCCGAAAACAAGTTAGCCAGTGCCGTTACCGTTACCTTTGCCAAATCTGAATTTCCTATTGCAATTGCCTTGGCATTCTCCAGATACGGCGGTAGTTCATCTAGCAAAATCAAAATTCTCTCACCTGCTAATAGCTTTATCCAATCGGATTCCCCCGGTGCTTGCAGTGGCGCATAATATTTACCAAACGTTTCCATTTTCCCTAACTGCTGTGCTAGGTGTCCCCACAACCCTCGCGGCGCATTCTCTCGACCAGAAAATGTCACAACCTTGATCTCTCCAACATCATCTACTGCAATAACGCCTCTTCTCAACTCTGCGTTCTCCGCTAGCAAAGCCAATGCTAACATCGAATGCGTCTTACCTCCACCCATTGCTTGTGTCAGCTTTATCACGCCCGTTTCCGACTCTCCTCTAAACCGACTAAATGCGGCCTCGAATAGTGCGCTCATTCCAGCGGTCTGAAAGTTCTCCTCAAAAAAGGCCGTCGCATCAATTTTTCCTTCTGCAAAATCCGTTAAGTTCAAAACATCTTCCCTAGTTGTATTCTTAAAAACCGAGCTCCTTGGCACCAATAAACTTTTAACCGATTTCATCATATCATCTCCTTATCGTGCAGTTAATTCATCTCCTATTAGCGAAGCAATTAGATCTGCCATGTCCGCGCTTGCTTTCCAATGCGTACTCATTTTGTTAATGCTTCTCGCACTTGCTACAAATCCCAATGTTGCTATAATCATGCCTCTCTTTTTTTCATAGTCATCTCCCAATTTATCTTTCATATATTTTACTGCTAGCTGCGGATCATCTCCTTCTTCGATGCCCATATTTATTGCCCGAAATACGCTCCGAAGTGATGTTGCCTCAAACTCGCTCGGCATAATGCGTTCTCCCATCTCCACCGGGGTCATCAACCTCGCTTTATTCTCTATTAATGTTGCCATCAACTTTCCATGATTTTCCATTTTAAAGCCTTTCGTAAATTCTTGATACATACTTAACTGATAAACGCCCTTCATTTCACCATCCAAACCTTTAATATAAAATTGTTCTGCAGATGAAAGCTCCCTCCACTGATGCTTTTCAAACTTTGCCGGACGGATATATTCATATGCGAGCGTTTTTGCTCTCTCTATAATTTTTACGATCTCACTTTTGGCTGGAGATTTTATCGCTATATCGAGTTCTGCAGTTAAATCCAGATCGCTGATATCTGAATAAGAAGTCAATACTCTGAGCGCCGCCGCGTACGCTGCCAACACATAATCTGGCTCTGCAAAGTTGAGAGCATCTTTATTGTCAACCTCTTGCATTAGCTCGCTCTGCCTTTTTACCTCTTGCTTAATATCAAATTCGATCTCATCTAAAAACACCTCGCTGTTTTCCTGTTGCTTTCGCAATACCAAAATTACTGTCCCCTTTATATAATTGCCGCCTTTTAACCCTCCGGACTCTGTCTCCGTTGCTATATTCCAGGCAGCAGTCACCTGAAGCCCCGCCTTCCACATAATCAACGCCAACTGCGCCCACACTACTGGATCCGAGTGCGTAAACATCACCACCTGTAGGCCATCGTCGCTCATATGCTGCGTCAGATTGGCATAAATCTCGGTCATCTCTTCTGCAAAACTTTCATCGCCTTTCACGGCATATACTCGCTTTGAGTCCGCATACCATTGCGGAAATACTTCTTTAATCAAATGCTTGTCCCACGCCAAAAAAATTTCTGATAGCTCATGATAGCGCACCGCATCTGCATAAGGAGGGTCTGTTATCCATATATCACAAAATTCTCTCAACGCTCTTGCTTCTTCCAACTTCACCTGATGCTTTGTGTTCAATACCTGCTTATTGATATCATAGTTCCATATTCTTGATAACGCACTCACACTGCGAGTTCCAAAGTTTACTAGAGTATTATACGCTTGGTTATAGAAAGTTTGCTCCATTTTTTCGGCGTTAAAATTCCATATACACAAGCGCGAGTTCCAATTTATTACCTTGTTGATGCCCAGCAACCCCGCAACTTTTTTGTTCGTTTCTTTTTCCTCACTAATCCTTTTTACTAGCATTGCTAGCGTCAGTAATTGCCGCGGATTAAACAACTGATGCCAATATGTCCAACCACGCTCTAGCTGCAATTGGCTTGTATTTCCACCAGCTTCGATTTTACTACTCGGTATTATTCCCTTATTTTGCCATTCACACAGCTTTGCGACAACAATATCTCGCACCCTGGCTTCATTCTCCATCGCTCTCACGCTCGGTGCGCTATAGTATCTATGGCTATCTTTTGCTTCATATTTAATAGCATAGAGCCGCTCGCTATACACATCTCCTTCGGCAAATTCAAACTCGTCTTTCTCCCATTTACGCAACTTATAAATCGCCCGCCCGTCAATAGTTTTGTCCCCTCTGATAGTTGTAATCGGCGTAATTTTTTTACATGCCGGACACACAAGCTTCGACTTCACCAGCGTCCCTATTTTTGCCGCAGCCATCTCATCTTTTGTCGCGTTCATTTTGATTTCAATATCGTATGTATTATCCTCTCTCAATTTTAGTTGCGCTACAGTCCTAGTAATATTATTTCCTATAATCCATGATGCTGACAACGGAACTTTCACTCCACACTCTGGACACACAGTCTCGATGCAATACAAATAGTTCAATGCTCTATCCCCATGCTCGTTGCGATCAATTCCCAGCCTTTCTGTTTCTGCAACAACGTCGTCATACACCTGCTTCTGAAACGCTTTGATCTGGGTAACTTCCGCATCTGATGCGCCCAAAATGTTAAAATTTGCCCAATTCAGCATCGCTGCCACAGGGTTTAGATCTGCAGCATACGAATCTGCACCTACTCTTGCAGCCTCGAACGGAATGCTCCCCCCTCCTGCAAAGCAATCGCCAATYTTAGCAACACGCCCATACTTTGCGACAGACAATTGCTCCACCAACTCAGCTATAGATGTTGCCGATGTGCCGAGATGTTTATTGATTGCGCTCCAGCTTTCTTCACTTATATTTTTTAGATGCTCTGGCCTACTGCAATATTTTAATTTTTCATCATACGAGAGCGTCGCAAACACGGTGGCTTCAATTGCTTTTCTATCTTGACCAATCTGAATTTTTACCGCTTCCCCCTCGACTCTAAACCACGCATCTATATTTTCCGCAAATGCAGAATTCTCTCGCGCCATAGCATATAGCGCCTTTATCGGAATAGTTTTCTCCTTTCGCGCTAGCAAACTGTCATCATCCATACTCATAATCTTCAAAAAAATCTCCATATCAGCTTTTAAATCATCCGATGCTGGCATCAGGCACCCTATAATTGTTGCCCGCACAAGTACTAGCGGTTTTCTACCCCACCACTTTCCCAGCCCAGTTAGCGTCTGACCCTTGCCGGCCTTGCGTTCCTTGTAGCTCTCCTTGCTAATTTTGCTTACAGGAAACTGAGTTTCAATAAATGTCCTCTTCATCATGTTTCTCCTTATCCGAATTATCCGAGCATCATGCTACTGCTATATCGCAGAAAGCATACTTCAACGCTACTCGCCACCCTGTGTTATCATCAACCTTCCCCGCTGTAGCATTAGTCATAGTGTACAGCCACCATCTCTCCTCCACCGTCAACCCATTCCAATTATTTACTGCTGTCGCGATCTCTTCTGCAGCATCCACATTTTCTATTGCCCATAATAGCAATACCAACTCTTTGCCGTATAGACGCTCAATAGCAGTGCCAGCCACTAAAAACCTCGCRCCTTTCTTGCCTTCTGCTTTTAGTTGCATATTAAAAGTTTGTGTTATTGCCATTGAAACTCTAGACCATTTTTTTCTCGAGATCCTCACTTTCAGTACATCTTGTTTCGAAATCTTTTGCTCATTTTCGTTCCATCGAAATCTCTCATATACTTCTACAATCTTTTTGTCCCCCACCAAATAAAAATGATTTTCACTCTCTTTCGCATCAAATCCAAATCCCATCACTGMTTCCTCCTTCGATATATATTAAGCCAACYCATCTTCAATCATCATTGCTATTAGATTTGCCATGTCCGCACTCGCTTTCCAATGCTTAGTCATGTTATTAAYACTATTTACACTTCCTAGAAACTTCAACAATTCTTTGATCAAACCTCTTTTTTTGCTATAGCTTTCTCCCACCTTCTCTTTTATATATAGCAATGCCATCTGCGGATTTTCACCTTCTTCGATGCCCATATTTATTGCCCGAAATACGATTCTAAGYAATGTTGCCTCAAACTCAGCTTGCATAATGCGGTTCCCCATCTCCACTGGGGTCATCAATCTTGTCTCATTCGCCGCCGGACATATTAAYAATTTCCCATAATCTTCCATTACAAAGCCTTTAGCAAACTCTTGGTACATACTCAGATGATAATCATTTTTCATCTCACCCACTAACCCCATAATACAAAATCGTTCTGCAGATGATAAATTGTTCCACTGATGCTTATCAAACCCTGCTGGGCGAATATACTCGTACGCAATCGTCTTGGCCTTATTTAYAATTTGTACAATCTCGCTCTTGGCYGGAGAYGCTATCGCTATGTCGAGCTCTGCAGTTAAATCCAGATCGCTGATCTCTACATAGGAAGTCAATACTCTGATCGCCGCCGCGTACGCTGCCAATACATAATCTGGATCTGCAAAGTTYGGGGCATCCTTCTGATCGATCGTTTGCATTAACTCTATCTGCCTCTTCACTTCTTTTTTGATATCCAGTTCGATCTCATCTAGAAACGCGTCGTTGYACTCCTGTTGCTTTCGCAATATCAAAATTACTGTACCCTTTATATAGTTGCCAACTTTTAGCCCCCCAGACTCTGTCTCCGTTGCTATATTCCAAGCWGCAGTCACCCGAAGCCCTGCCTTCCACATAATCAATGCTAACTGTGCCCACACTGCGGGGTCTGAGTGCGTAAACATCACCACCTGCAAGCCATCGTCGCTCATATGCTGTGTCAGATTAGTATAAATCTCGATCATATCTTCTGCAAAATCCTCGTTGCCCTTTATGGCGTATATTCGTTTTGCATCTGTATACCACTCCGGAAATGTTGCTTTGATCAGGTGCTTGCTCCAGGCCAAGAAAAATTCAGACAACTCATGGTAGCTTACCGCATCTGCATACGGAGGATCTGTTATCCATATATCACAACGTTTTTTGACCGCTCTGCCCTCTATTAACTCCACATCACTCTTTCCRCTCAACTTACAATTATTAATATCATAGTTCCAGCTCGACATTATTGTTTCGACACCGCGCGTTGCAAAGTTCATCAGCGTGTTATATGCCTGATTGTAAAATGTAAATGCAACATGCTCTTTTGCGGCATTCCATATGCATAATCGCGAATTATAATCCAACACTTTATTTATCCCCAACACTCCTGCTATCTTGTTGTTTGTATCTGTCTCATCGCTCACTTTTTTAATTAGCATAGACAACATCAACAGCTGCCGCGGATTAAACAGTTGATGCCAATATGCCCAACCACGGGTTCTTATTATTTCATTAGTTTTACATCCCTCGATAATTGCCCCGCTTGGTATTATTCCCATTATCTGCCAATTTACTATATTCTCTGCAACAATCGAGCGTACTCTCGCTTCATTTGCCATCGCACGCCCACTCGGTGATGCGTAATATCTCTTCGATTTTCTACCTGCTTGTACATTCGCTATTTCATATTGGATAGCATAGAGCCGCTCGCTATATACATCTCCTTCGGCAAATTCAAACTCGGCTTTCTCCCACTTGCGCAATCCATAAACCGCCTTGCCATCAACAGTTTTGTCCCCTCTAATAGTTGAGATCGGCGTCATTTTTTTACATGCCGGACATGCAAGCTTCGACTTCACCAGTGTCCCTACTTTGGCCGTTGCCATCTCCTCTTTTGTCGCGTTCATTTTGATTTCAATATCGTATGTATTATCCTCTCTCAATTTTAGTTGCGCTACAGTCCTAGTAATATTATTTCCTATAATCCATGATGTTGACAATGGAACTTTCACTCCACACTCTGGACACACAGTCTCAACGCAATACAGATAGTTCAATGCTCTCTCCCCATGCTCGTTCCGATCAATTCCCAGCCTTTCTGTTTCTGCAACAACGTCGTCATACACCTGCTTCTGAAATGCTTTGATCTGGGCAACTTCCGCGTCTGATGCACCCAAAATGTTAAAATTTGCCCAATTCAGCATCGCTGCCACAGGGTTTAGATCTGCAGCATACGCCTCTGCGCCTACTCTTGCAGCCTCGAACGGAATGCTCCCCCCTCCTGCAAAGCAATCGCCAATCTTAGCAACACGCCCATATTTTGCCACAGATAATTGCTCCACCAACTCAGCTATAGATGTTGCCGATGTGCCAAGATGTTTATTGATTTCTCTCCAGCTTTCTTCCCTTATATTTTTTAGATGCTCTGGCCTACTACAATATTTTAATTTTTCATCATACGAGAGCGTCGCAAACACGGCGGCTTCAATTGCTTTTCTATCTTGACCAATCTGAATTTTTACCGCTTCCCCCTCGGCTCTAAACCACGCATCTATATTTTCCGCAAATGCAGAATTCTCTCGCGCCATAGCATATAGCGCCTTTATCGGAATAGCCTTTTCCTTTCGCGCTAGCAAACTGTCATCATCCATAGTCATAATCTTCAAGAAAATCTCCATATCAGCTTTTAAATCATCCGATGCTGGCATCAGGCACCCTATGATCGTTGCCCGCACAAGTACTAGCGGTTTTCTGCCCCACCACTTTCCCAGCCCAGTTAACGTCTGACTCTTTCCGGCCTTGCGTTCCTTGTAGCTCTCCTTACTAATTTTGCTTACAGGAAACTGAGTTTCAATAAATGCTGTATTCATAATAGATCATCTCCCTTAAATATATCGACTTGCTTTACACAATTCGTAATCACATCTTATTTTTATCCGATTGCGACACCAAAATGCAATCGACATCTACATTTTTTATTCAATCCTCTCCTTAACTAACAGTATATTACTCTTGCTGCTCAATTATACTACTTGTCCTGTATGCGATAAGGCTCCACATTTTTCTTACTCGTGATGCAATCTCTAAATTTTTATGTTATAATATCATTATTCATTCAAAATATTTTATTTGGAGGTACATAACCATGAAAATCAAAAATTTAGCCATCTTATTGCTAGCAGGACTACTTGCTGGTTGCGGATCAACTGCAGATGATGAAAAAGCTGCAAAAGGAGATATCTACACAGAAGTCGGAACATACCCCCTTGTTAAAGAGGGCGAAACAGATTCGTTCACACTCTTTGCAGCATTGCGACCTTCTGTCACATCATATAATTCAGACAAAAACTTATTTACTCGATATTTAGAGGACTTAACCGGAGTGGACTTGGAGTTTACCAATTCAGTACAGGCAGATTTTCGACAAAAGCTTAACGTCATGATGATTAGCGGAGAGTACACTGATGCCATATTATCAGCATTCTACGGTCCTTCCGAATTACTACTATATGGGCAGCAAGGCCTATTCATTCCTCTAAACGATTTGATCGATCAGTACGCACCTAACATCAAAAAGGCTTTAGATGAAAATCCGCTAATCAAAGACGCATTTACATCCGATGACGGAAATATGTATTCAATCCCTCGCATAGGCAAAACCAAAGGCACCGAATATAGCAACAAGATGTGGATAAACCATGTCTGGCTCGATAACCTGGGCTTAGAAGTACCTAAAACTACCGAAGAATTT
>NZ_ABEQ01000083.3 GCF_000171335.1 Candidatus Epulonipiscium viviparus | reverse complement strand
GATACGATTACCGATTTTTATACCAAAACTTTAGCGTATGCTCAAACGCTTCGAGATGGTACCGAAGGCGGAAATCCTGCACCAGACCCTGCACCAGACCCTRCTCCAGACCCTGCACCAGAYCCTGCACCAGATCCTACTGCAGATGATTTAGTTATAGATCGAATCTTACCAGATGCATTTTCCTATCGACCAGTACAATATGGTTTGGATGGACGTATTGCATTTAGCATTGTTGCAGAAGGAATCGGGCTTGTTGAAGTGATCGAAGCGCCGATACTTAAGCCACCGTTGCTTGAAGAGTATCAGGATGTATTCGATGAAGTAGTCACCTTGCTTGGTAGCGGCTCTGCATTTTTGGATTATGCATTTCTAAATGATTCTACGGATGCTTTTACGGCAATAGAAGATCTGACCAAACTAATGCTTTTGRAAAACGTCTTAAAAAAGACCGACCCTGCAGTTGTGGCCTTAGAACGTGAAATTATCGAATATATCCAAGTTGATGCCAGCGAGATTATAGAAGAGGGCGACGATACAACAACAACAGACCTATTTGAGTTTACATTAAATTTAAAATTGGTCGATCCAGACGGCAGAGTAGACGAGGCCAAAACAGACAGACTACGGATAGCCTCGATTCCTCCAGTTGTTGCACCCACCATTCCCGAAACTGCCACCATTAGAACAGAATACAATAGAGTTTTGGCCGAACTAAAACCCGATGCCACTAAATCCAGCGATTGGGGGCTCAACAAAGCCATTGTAGATTCATGGGCAACTACTGGTGAGCCATTAACCAACGAAGACTTTTATTCTGGAGGTACCGAGTTTGCTGCAACTCAGCTAGCAGCCTTTATTGATGTTGAAGCATTGAACATGGACTTTGAGTTGCATCCTCTAAAAAGCTCGTATATACCCGCAACAGGCGATATAGCAGGTACTATGGATTTTATTTTTACATCTGCTCACCTTAACCAGATAGAACAAATTCGTGTCATAATTGAAAAGCCAGATCCTGTTGGAGATTATAATGATGTTTTAAATCTTGCGATAGAAATGTTGATGAGTGATACAATGTTAAAAGACTACCAGATTTCCGATACCCGAATGCCTTCTGATGTCGCACTCGATTTAGCCGTTTTGTCTAAGGCAGGRTTACTCAACGCTACTACYGGAAACCAGAGAGCTTTAGCAGAATACATCAACTTTGAGTTTGTAGAAAACACTACCGCCACGCCAAGTACCGCTATCAACTATAACCCTACTATATCTCGATTTGATTCTGGCGACATTGCAAGCAAGCTGACTTTTTTTGATGTTACATTAACTCTTACCGATCCAGTTTCTGGCGAAATCACCACGGTATTGTTGGAAAAATTTGCCGTACCTGTATATACAGTAACTTTGGAGACTCCGCTTCACACTGCAGCAGTAGAGACTCTCAAAAATTCTCACAACGCTTGGGGATTAAATATAGTAAACACAGAATCTTGGAGTGTGTTTAATGACATTGAAGGGTTTTATTCGAGCTCTCACGAATACTTAGATAACAAATATCAACGACTACTGGGCGATATAAACGAAATCGTATTTGAAGAAGTTGACCCCGATGATCCTGACGCAAAGCCCGAAGTTGTGGACGTCGTTAAGATTATAGACCAAATTATACCCATTGCAAAAACTTATACTCCAGCCACTGCGTCATCGGATGGTTTTATAGACGTAATTATAGTATCAACATATTTTTCAAAGGCCGAAACGCTCACCATTCCAATCAATTTGGCACCCGAGTATCAAGAAGTTTTTAATGTAGTCACCGAACTAGTCAAGCCTCCTGCAATAGAAGACCCTCTCAATCCCTCCGCACCAGTAAAATACGAAGTTCTGTCTGATGATAACGTTATTATATTTGATCGCGATACCGAAGAAGAAATCGCAACTGGAATCGAGCAAATGCTTAAGGCGAAAATTATGTTATCTGATGAGCTGATTGGCGACATGCGTGTCATGGCCGAGGATGTGGAATTTGACGTTACACCTCTCGACTACGATGCGCCTCAGGCTGATCCGGATTATGGATTCCTCGAATTCCATCTTACGGTTTCGCTTGCAGATCCTATTAATAATACCGTTTATACAACAACATTTCCTGAAACTGCCACTATTGAGATACATTTAAAAGTGGGGGATCTTGAGCAATTTGATAATTTAGCAGAAACGCTAAATACAGAAGACTGGGGACTAAACAGTTCTATTACCGGCGAGTGGAGTGTTGAAAACGATAGCGCGTCATTTTATGAGGACGGCATCCAATTTGGTAGCAATGCTATTGAGAACATCTTAAACTACGAAAACTTTTTGACAGTAAATGGCATGCCAACAAACGAGTATGTTATTGATAAGATCTATCCATTGGCAGCAAGTTTTAAAAAGGCTACCACCGAAGCAGATGGTGAGCTGAGATTTACTGCTGTATCCACGTATTTTAACACTACAGATGAGATTATTGTTGTGATTCCCAAACCCGACACAGTTGATCCCGATCCCGAGCCCGATCCCGATGATAAAGGATTTGATCCATATACTTTTGGACTGCGAACTACATTAGAACTAACCAAGTTTGATAACGAATACATGATGCGTGCTATCGACTTTTTGGTTAAAGAATCCATTAGGCGAAATACCATTCCCGAATTGCGATTAGACGTTGGTGGCAAAAAAGACTTTGCTTCACTTGAACTTCATGGCGGAGTTTTGAATACATTACTATTAAGCGACAGAGCAATTTTGACAGTTGTTACAAAGGCTGGAACTATAGAATTTTCCACCAATGCGTTGCGCTCTATCTTAAACGAGGCTGTTGATGAAGTTCTAGACGAAGACGACGAGTCCTCAGCAGAAAATATTATAATTCCAGAAGGCAAAAGCATCGAGATCACCATTGATACAGATTCCAGACTCACCGATGATCAAGACGAAACGATTGATAAGTTTCCGTATTGGTCTATTGTGGTGGCTGTTGATGGCACAGAACTTGATGAAATCGAAGGCGTAATGGAGCTGTTACTTCCTTATGATATGGAGGGAGACGAACCCAGCGATGTGTATCTATATGAAGTTACGGACAACGGCAAATATAGCGAATTGGGCATTCAGTATGACGAAGACGACAAAACCATTAAGCTAGACGTCAAAGCTCTTGGCGAATTTATGGTAACAGAACAAAACGTACGCCTTAACGATTTACTATTAGATAGGCAGCGAGAGATAGAAAAACGAGAAAATGATGCCGAAGATCGTGCGGACGATGGTTTTAATCAGGCATACAAGCCGCCTACCCCTATCAAAAATCCGTTTGTCGATATTATTCCCACATATTGGGGATACGACTCTATATTATCCTTATATGCGCAAGGGCTGATGAGCGGAGCTACTGCAACACTATTTAAGCCAAACGACCCTGCCGCCAGGGCAACTATTATCGATATACTGTATAAAATCGATGGCTCCAGTAGCCAATATGATAGCGCTTTATTTAATCTATACACCGATGTAGATAGCGACGACTGGTTTTCAGATGCTAGCAACTGGGCCAGAAATACTTATGTATATACCGGATTTAATGATCGTACTTTTCGTCCATATCAGGCCGTTACTAGAGAAGAGTTGGCCATGATCATATACAATTACATGCGCTACAAAGGCATCGGCTATAATATGGCGACTAATTTAAATGTATTTAGAGACGGCTGGCACGTATCCAAAGATTTGACCTGGCCTGTGGGAGTTGTAGTTTATAACCGCATTTTGGTTGGGTCAAAAGAGGGAGACTTGCGCCCGTTAGAAATTGTTAGCCGAGTGGAGCTCGCCGCCGTTATTGATAGACTTCTTGCTTTAATGAATCGATAAAATTTTTGTAATGCCCCATCTTATTTTTCGCAGAGCCTTGCCAAACAGAAACATATAAGGTATATAATATACTGAGATAATTTTTTTTATGAAAGGATAAAATAATGTTAGATATATGTTTACTGGGTACGAGCGGTATGGCTCCGTTGCCAGATAGGTACTTGACAGCGCTATTAATTAGATACGGAGGAAAAAAAGTACTAATTGATTGCGGCGAAGGTACTCAAGTTACAATGAAAATAGTAGGATGGGGATTTAAATCGATAGATATTATATGCATTACACATTATCACGGAGATCACATAAACGGCATAGCAGGAGTCATAATGGCCATGGCAAACTCTGTTCGCACCGAGCCACTTACCATTATAGGGCCGCCGGGGCTTCATCGAATTTTAAATGGGCTATTAATAATATGCACCGATTTGCCGTTTAAACTTAAAATATTAGAAACTGAAATAGCAACCAATACAATAGAAATAGGAGAGTTCTTTATTACCACTATTCCGCTTAACCACAAAATTCCTTGCCTTGGGTATAGCATAGAAATCAAGCGCCCTGCAAAATTTATGCTAGACAAAGCGGAGTTTAATAAAGTTCCACAACCAGCTTGGCGGTATCTCCAACTTGGCGAAAGCGTTCAAATAGATGGAAAAACATATACACCTGATATGGTTCTTGGGCCACCTCGAAAAGGGTTTAAGGTAAGCTATGTTACTGATAGCAGACCGAGCGACAAAATTGTTAGCGCTGTTGCCGARTCTGATTTATTCGTATGCGAGAGTATGTATATGGATTATCCGGATTTGGAACAGGTGAAAAAATATAAGCATATGCTAGGAGTAGAAGCKGCTCAAATGGCAAAGGAGGCGCGAGTAAAAAATCTTTGGCTTACGCATTATAGTCCAGCAGTTCCTACATCGTCGCTAAACGTTGCGCCGGCAACAGCCATCTTTGAACATACTCAATTRGGTGTAGATAGAAAAACATGTACTCTAACTTATGAAGATTAATCCAAACAGAGAATTAGGGGGAATTTAGCTATGAGAAAATTTATAGGTATTGTTATAGGAGTCACCGTAATTGCTTCCTACTTTATATATACAAAAAACTTACCTACCACAAACAACCTGACTAACATTGCGCAAAAAAACTTTGACCAAAACCTTGTTGATTTCACAACTCAAATGGAAGCGGGTTATCCTAGCACGCCAGAGGATGTTGTTACGAGTTACAGCGATTTGCTGCAGCTAGCATATTCGGAGCATGCAGACACCGAAGACATTGTTGCGCTCGTAGAAATGATGCGTACGCTATACTCATCCGAGCTTTTGTTGTTAAACGATGCCAATAAGCAGGTGATCAACTTAGTTGCCGATGTCGAGAACCAACGTGAACAGGCTAATTTTTTGCTCCAATCTTCTATTGCGAGAGTAGAATATCTTGAAAATACCGACGAAATGACTATCATTATGACACACACTATGACTAATTTTAAAATCACACGCGAATATTATGTAGTAAAAGAAAACGATCAATGGAAAATTTTTAGTTTTAAAGATGTAGGAGTAGAACAATTTAGCGCCTCCGATGCGTTAGAAAACCAAGCGGATGCGTTAGAATTCGATACTTTAGAAAACCAAGCGTAAGAAAGGAATTTTGTAATGCAAATATTAGCAATTGAAACTTCGTGTGACGAAACCGCGGTTTCAATAGTAAAAAATGGACGCGAAACTATTGCAAATGTAATTGACTCGCAAATAGAAAAACATAAAATTTTTGGAGGTGTTGTTCCCGAAATAGCCTCCAGAATGCACATAGAAAAGATTAACGCCTGTGTGCAAGAAGCATTAAACCATGCCAGCCTAGAGACCATCGATGCAATAGCGGTAACGTACGGTCCTGGTCTTGTGGGAGCATTATTAGTTGGGGTAGCATTTGCCAAAGGACTCGCTTTTGCTACTCAAAAACCACTTGTTGGAGTTCACCATATCGAGGGGCATATTGCCGCAAATTATTTGGAGCACCACGACCTCAAGCCGCCTTTCTTATGTCTTGTAGTATCTGGTGGACATACACACCTCATAAACGTTAAAACTTATACAACATTTGAGATTGTTGGCAAAACCAAAGATGATGCTGTTGGAGAGGCATATGACAAAGTTGCCCGCACATTGGGATTGCAATACCCTGGGGGTCCAAAAATAGATCGCCTTGCCGCCACGGGAGATGCCGATAGTATCAAATTTCCTAAGGCAATGCTAAACGATGGATACGATTTTAGTTTTAGCGGAATTAAATCTGCAGTATTAAATTATGTAAACGGCGAAAAGATGAAGGAGCATGAGATCAAYGCCGCCAACGTYGCTGCCAGCTTTCAAAAAAGTGTAGTCGAYATCCTAACTCACAAAACTATAAAATACGCAATTGCAAATAATATAAAAACAATAGTATTAGCTGGAGGAGTTGCCGCCAATTCTTCGTTGCGCTCCAATATGCGCTCACAGGCTACTGCTAACAATATCAATCTATACTATCCAAGCCTTTCGCTATGTACTGATAACGCTGCAATGGTGGGCTCTGCTGCTTATTATAGCTATATTGCYGGAGTCCGCTCTAATATGAGTTTGAATGCGACGCCGAATTTGGTTGTTGGGGCCAAGCCTGCTACTGGATTTGCCGCGCTCCACAATAACATTTAATCTAATTTTGAATATATAATTGGAGGGATCTATGAGACATATTTATATCGAAGACAATACAAACGAGATACAGCCGCTTCCATTTTCGGGAACATCCATTTATGGTGAGACACTGGGGATTAACAGCCAATGCATGACAAAGGACGGCAAACCCTGGCTGCCCATTTCTGGAGAGTTTCAATATTCTAGGTTTAGCAAAACTGATTGGGACAAAGAATTACGCAAAATACGAGCTTGTGGTGTCGAAATAATTAGTTCGTATGTATTTTGGATTCATCATGAAGAAGAAAAGGACGTATACAAATTTGATGACAATTGCGATATTCGAAAGTTTGCCGAGCTATGCACCAGGTTTGGGCTTAAGCTGATATTGCGAATGGGGCCTTGGATTACGGGTGAGTGTCGCAATGGAGGGTTTCCGGACTGGGTTTTGGATCTGCCAGATGTTCATGGCAAAATTCATGGCGACAGCCCAGAGTTTATGAAACGAGTTAGGCTATATTTCGAAGAATTTTATAAGCAGATTAAGAATGAATTTTGGGTCGATGGTGGCAGCATTATAGGTATCCAGCTAGATAATGAATACTCAATTCACCGCGCTCACAATCTCGAAAACGGGGTTTCTTATATGAAAAACCTTAAGCAAACTCTGGTAAATATTGGATATAAAGTTCCGTTTTATTTTTATACAGCTTGGAACGGTGCGCTATTTCATGAGCAAGATGCCTTGCCGGTGTTTGGCGCGTATTGCGATGCGCCTTGGAGCCCTTTGTTGGTAGAGCTAGATCCACTTTCGAGATTTTTGTTTGCAGATGAGCGAAATTCGGATATATATACGACCAACACGTCAGAGACCCAAGCTTGGTTGCGTTCTGAGTATGCAAAGCTGATCCCCACGCCATATTTAACTGCGGAGTTGGGAGGAGGCATGCAACCATCATTGCATCGTAGAATTTTGTGTGAGCCAGATGATACCGAAGCTCTTTCCGTTTGCATGCTAGGGCGCGGTGCAAATATGTTGGGATATTATATATTTCATGGTGGGACGCATCCTACTGGCAATTTATCATTTACAAACAGCGTCGCTCGAAAAGGCGTTATGTCAAACACTTATCCTACAAAAAGTTACGACTTTGGCGCACCCATCGGCGAAGACAACATGTTACGACACAGTTATCACGCACTCAAGAAAAGGCATCTGATGATTAATGAGCTGGGAGAGTTTTTGGCAATGTCGGTACCCACTTTTCCAGATGATAACGCAACGGTCAACACCGATACTGAATCGCTTAGGTATTGCGTTAGATATGACAAAACCAGTGGAGCCGGATTTTTATTTATCAACAACCATGTTCGAAAGCGCAACATGCCAATGCATATAGAAGAATTTACCATTCATGTTGCTGGCAAGGAGATAGTAATTCCACCAATACGAGTTATGAACCATGAGATGAAGATAATTCCGTTCAATTTACCTCTTGGCGATGCCAGGCTAATAAGCACCAATGCCCAATTTTTAACTAAGATTGGTAACCGATACTTCTTCTATGCAGATGACGAACCTATATATAATATGGAAGGAACAGCCAAAATCACGACGCTCAATTCGGCAGAAGCGCTATATGCTTGGAAGTTTAACAATATGCTATATATCAGCGAGGACATTCTCTATAGCCGGAGCAATCAGCTATGCATCGAAAGTAAAAATCCCTTTGGTCAATACGCTTATTACAACGCTAGTGGCATTCGGTATTTGGAGACTTATAATGTTAACGGAGTGGAAAACGAATACTCTGTGAATTTTATCGAACAGCAAGGCGATGTCAAAATATATAGATTAGATCTTCATAAGCTCAATGTTTCATATGTTGCAGATATATTGATGACGCTTAAGTTTATTGGCGACAAAATCGAAGTCTACGACAGCAAAAAACTTATTGGTGACTATTTCACGAATGGCCAAGACTATTCTATCACGCTCAAGCGCTTTAATTTTCCGAGAGAGCTTACCGTGCGTGTCTATAAATCGGCACCTCGAAACACGCGGTACTTTGACGTGCCAGTAGCATACGGTTGCGAGTTGTGCCAGGTTCAAATCGAAAATATTTATAGAGTGAGGTAACATTTTATGAACAACAAACCAAATGTAATCTGGGTATTGACAGACCAAATGAGAGCAAGCGCTATGGGATTTATGGGTGACGCAAACGTACGCACACCCAATCTCGATAATATGGCAAGAGAGGGAGTTGCATTCGTTAATGCCGTTGCGGGAACGCCCTGGTGTTGCCCGTTTCGTGGTGCGCTCCTAACCGGGTTGTATCCGCATCAAAATGGAGTTACCCAAACCCCACAGGCTCTCGATCCCGCCACTGCAACAATCACTGCACCCTTTAGGACTGCCGGATATCACACTGCCTACGTTGGCAAATGGCATCTCGATGGCTCCAATTCAGTAACTCACTATATTCCCCCTGAGCGCCGCGGTGGCTTTGATTATTTTATGGGCTACGAAAATAACAATAACCAAAATGAGAGCTATGTATTTGGCAACGATTGCGAAAGACCAACTCGGCTCGATGGCTACGAAACCGATGCCCTCACGAATATATTTATAAAGCATCTTCAACAACACACGTCGCAAGATAGCTATCAACCATTCTTTGCGGTACTCTCTGTTCAGCCACCGCACGACCCCTATGTGCCGCCGCTATATACAGGCGAAGGCAAAATTTATTATCACAATCCAGCAGACATAAAACTTAGACCCAATGTACCACCGGGCCGCTGGTCAGATGAAGCGCGAATGGATCTTGCAGGATATTATTCAATGATCGAAAACATCGATACTAACGTCGGCAAACTTMGAATGGCACTCAAGCAGATGAATATCGATCGCGAGACGTATATTATATTTATGTCTGATCACGGTGATTGCCTAAATTCGCATGGGCAATGGAGCAAATCTAGCCCGTGGGAAGAGGCGATCCGCATTCCGTTTATCGTGTGCCGCGTTGGAACCAATTATCATATGCAATCTGGCATCCGCGACGCCGTTATAAATCATATCGATATAGCACCAACCACGCTGGGGCTTTGCGGAATTACGCCACCACAAAACATGGTAGGATTTGACTATTCTCCGCTATGCATACAAAAGAGCCAGCCAGAATATCACGAATTACAAGGGGCTATTCCCGATTCTGCGTATTTGCAGCAGATCCCAAGAAAGTATCATGCTCACACTGCCAACAAAGCGTGGAGAGCCGTGGTAACCAGAGATGGCTACAAATACGTATGCTATCCTCATCAAGACGTTATGCTATTTAATTTGAACGATGATCCATATGAGATGGCGAATCTATGTCACGACAGCACCTCGCAAGTGATTAAAGAAAAACTACACTCGCTACTGCAAAAATATATTGTCGACACAGGAGATACCTTTGATCTTCCTGATATTACTTTAAATCGCGGCAAGAATARCAATTAATCATTTGGAGGTTATATAATGGAAAAGCGCAAGAACATTTTATTTATTTTGACCGATCAACAAAGGGCGGATTTTTGCGGCTGCTATGGTGCACGTTGGTTAAAAACCCCAAACATCGATAAACTGGCAAGCGAGGGAGTGTTATATAAAAATGCCGTTACCCCATCTGCRGCATGCGTTCCAGCTCGCGCGTCATTACTAACTGGGAGATCTGCCATAGAAAAYCGYGTTATAAACAACGCCCAGTGGTTGCGTCCCGATCACAGCGCCATGGGAGTATTTACTTGGCCTCAAATTTTAGCCGAAGAAGGATATCACACTGTCTCTATAGGCAAAATGCATTTTTATCCTTGGGACATCAGCGAAGGCTTTCAACACCGCATTATCGCAGAAGATAAAAGGCATACGGGTGTTCAAGACGATTATACTTTGTTTTTACAAAAGCACGGCTACAAGAGACTTCATGGCTCGGCTTGCGAAGGATATTATGAACACCTAGGAGCCGTGATTAGCTATTTGCCCGAGGAAATGCAGATCGATCGATTTGTTTGTAATCAAACTCTTGAGTATTTGGATATGCTGAATGATGAAGAAATTCCGTTTGCTATGATGGTGGGATTTCCTGGACCGCACTGCCCGTATGATCCGTCGCAAGAGATGATGGATAAGATGCCAGATGCCGATATCCCTCAACCTGCACCTAGAACCAAAACTTCCGATACTTTTAGACCTCGAAATATCAGTGACAATTCATTGGGATGGAACGGAGTAGATTTAACCAACTTTACTGCAGAAAAGGCGCATAAAGTCCGCCTTCATTACAGTGCCCTAATTCAAGCCATCGATGAATATTTGGGCGAAATTATTTCAAAGCTCAAAGAAAAAAATATATATGATGATACCGTAATTATTTTCTCATCAGACCACGGCGATTATTTGGGTGACTTTGGAATGGCGGGCAAGGGGCACTTCTATGAAGGAGCAATCAAAATTCCGATGATTGTTCGCGACCCTGCTACTGCGCCGGCAGAAGTTGAGCATCCGGTTTCTTTAACCGATACGTTTAATACGATTTTACACTTCGCAGGACTCAACCCCGCAGATACATTGGATACTACAACGCTAGCGCCATTTGGACCGACCACGCGAGCGGCAGTATTTGGATGCATCGACCAAGGCTGGATGCTACTCGACAATCAGTATAAGTATTGCGCATATTATAACGGGGTTCAAGAGCTCTTTGACGTTGCAGCAGATAAACTCGAGCAAAATAACTTATTAGAAGATGCCAACTACGCTGAACTTGCAAAAGAAATGAGAAGCGAGCTGGACAGACGAGTTTTTGCCGCCATCTCTGCCGGAAACATAGATAATATGGCCAAAGAAAAGTTGATGGATAGATCGAGAACATTTAGTAACCCATTCAATCATCATGGTTGGACTCGAGTATACCCTCATAAAGTAGAAAATTAATTTACCAGATGCAGTCCCAAATTCTATGGGGCTGTATTTTTAATTTATAATCGGTAATATATGGCAATAGTTTAAAATTGGTATATATTTCTATCTTCAGGGTAACACTAATTCAAATTATTTGACTCGGAGGATTTTTATGTACAAAAAACTTATAACTATTACTTTTGCCATCGGTATCTCAATCCTGGGATATTATACTTTTGCAGATGACAACTCCATCACACAGGATATCGAAATTATACAATACTCACCAAACTCGGTAGTATCATTGATTGCAGCTGGAGATAATTTGATACATAGCTCTATCTACAAAGCAGCTTTGGTCAATGGCAACTACGAAACATATGACTTTACGCAAGCATACGAACATATCGCGACCACCATTGCAGGCTACGATCTGGCAATATTAAACCAAGAAACTCCACTAGCAAATCAATCTCCTTCTGATTATCCGCTTTTTAATTCTCCACCAGAGCTGGGCGACAAAATGTTAGAGCTGGGTTTTAATGCATTTTCACACGCCAACAACCACATACTCGACAAAGGAGAAGCCGGGCTTATCGATACATTAGACTTTTGGAAAAGCAGAAACGCCTTTGCCTATGGGGCCTATTATGACGAAGCCGACCTACAAACTATAAAAACTATGACCATTAACGATATCGTGTTTTCATTTATTGGCGTGACAGATCATACCAACGGCCTAGCATTGCCTGCCGACCATACGGCTCAACTTTTATATACACATGAAACAGACAAAATAAATGCGCTTATCCAAGCAGCAAATGACGCATCAGATGTGGTCATTGTTTCTGCACATTGGGGAAACGAGGGAACGCATTCACCTACAAAATCACAAAGGGATCTCGCCTCTGAGTGGGTCGAAGCCGGTGCCGAAATTATCCTTGGCACGCATCCGCACGTAATTCAGCCAATGGAATTTATCGAAAAACCAGACGGAGGAAACGCTTTTGTAGTTTATTCGCTGGGCAACTTTATTTCGGCTCAAAATCAAGTTAACACAATGCTCGGACAGCTAGTTGCTATAAATATTATAAAAAATGGAGCTACCGGAAGCATAGATCTACAAGAGGTAACCGCGATACCCATCGTCACTCACTACGTACCATATTACCAAAATATTACAGTATACCCGCTTTCAACCTATACCGATGACCTAGCTAGAAGCCACAATCTAAAAATCAATGGGCACTACTTTTCCAAAGAAGTCTTGCAAAATATCGTAAATAACAATATCAGTGATAAATTTTTGACAACGGAATAGGCATAGAATGGGACAAGCTTTCATAGAATACACAATAAGGTGGTGATTAAATATGGGACTGTTAGTAGCCTTTCAGATGGTATTTACGGCAGAGGCGCTAGGAGTTGGGCTAGGCATTCTTTTATTATACTTATTTAATATAGAGAATAAACGTTTAATAGGAATGTTATTTGGCTCAACAGCAGGCATAATGCTTGCTATGATTTTTTTTGATATACTTCCCGAAGCCTTTGAGCAAGGCAATTTTTATTTAGTTGCAGGGGGAACTTTTGTGGGAGTATTTTTGGGTTTATCTCTACAATCCATTACGCATTATATCAATCAAAAATTGGATATAGCGCAAATACAGGATGCCAAGATGTTTCAAACTGGGATTTCTCTTCTAATTGGCATTGCTATTCATAACATACCCGAAGGCTTTGCATTTGGATCGCTTAGCATCACATCTCAAGAAACGATCGTAAATTTTGCAATAGCCATATTCTTACATAGCATTCCTGAAACTATAGCCGTGATGTTTCCTCTCAAAAAAGCTGGGGTAAAGGCATCTTTCTTGTGTATGCTCCCTATTGTTCTTGGATTAGTTATGGGTGCCGGAGCCATATTGGGATATATTTTTAGTCGTACAAATGACGTTTTAATAGTGTTATCGCTTGGGCTCGCCTCTGGCATTATTTTATATATTATCTGCGAAGACTTACTTCCCGAATCCAAACATATTTGGAACGGGCGAATGACTAGTGTTGCAACTATTATAGGAGTGTTAACTGGATATTTATTGGTAAATTTTTAGTAAAAATATCCTCTATTAAATTTTTATTAACCCTTATAAATTCAAGAATACGTGGAATAATATACTTGTATCACGAAAATAAATTTAGTTAGTTTATTTGTTTTATTTCAATAGCCTAGCTATATGAAGTAATAGAAAAACTATAAATTTACTAAAGGGGGTCTTTTAATGCCAAGACTATATTGTAGCGTATCCAATTGCCAACACAATGCAGATTCTTGTTGTTCATTAAGTGCAATTGAGATCGATGGGGCAGGCGCTAATTGTGCTGAAAACACTTCATGCGGCGATTTTGTGGAAGGGTTTGGCATCATGAATAGCGCAGCTAATGCAAATCCAGTGCTTGAGGTTAGGTGTGAGGCGACTAATTGTGTGCATAATTCGGGCGGTCAATGTGGATCAGATTTTATGTCTGTTTCAGGAATGAACGCTACTAGTTGTGTTGGAACAGAGTGCTCTAGCTTTTGTGAAATTTAATTTGAGCAAGCACTTATTTTGTTTAAAAAGAACTTGACAAATTAAAGGGTATATAGCAAAATGTTGTTATGTACCTTTTGTACATATTAAATTGGACAAGATAGGAGGAATCGTTATCTTAGAACATATTATTGAAACAATTGTTCCATTTTTTATCCATATTTTGGAAATCATGGGCATTTTTATTCTTATAATAGGTGCGGTCAAAGCATTTTACCACTATTTTAAGGGACTCTTTATTGTTGATCCATACGCATTAAAATATCACTTTGCAAACGCAATGGCGATGGCACTAGAATTTAAGCTGGCAGCAGAAATTTTAAAAACGGTAATTGTCCGAAATATAGATGAGATAATTATGTTGGGAGCTATTGTATTACTTAGACTTGTTATGACTTTTGTAATACGAGCAGAAATGAAAGACGAAGTGGATGTTGCCTCTAATACGCAAGAATTGAGAAATCTAAAAGAAGAAAACGAAGCGCATCAAAAAATGTAAAAAAATAAGCACACTCCAATTTGAAGTGTGCCTTTTTTTTATTAAGCCATATTATTAACTAAAGTCGCAAGTGTAGACTTTTTGCGTGAAGCTGTGTTTTTGTGATATACTCCTTTGCACAGGCTTTGTCGATAGCCTTTACTGCTACTTTTAGGTTTGCATCAGCAGTATCTTTTTCGCCAGCATTCACAGAAGCAATCACTTTTTTAGCATAAGTTTTTACTGCAGATTTAATTGCTTTATTTCTTGCTGTTTTAGTTTCGATAACTTTAATACGTTTTTTTGCTGATTTAATATTTGCCATTTTAGTGGTCTCCATTCAT
>NZ_ABEQ01000084.3 GCF_000171335.1 Candidatus Epulonipiscium viviparus | reverse complement strand
CTCCTTTTTTTATTGGGAGGAATCATATATGATAGGAAAGGTACATTCAGTAGAAAGTTGCGGAACAGTTGATGGACCGGGCATTAGATACATTATATTTACACAAGGCTGTCCATTGCGCTGCCAGTATTGTCACAACCCAGATACTTGGAAAGGATCAGATGGCGAGGAAATGGATTCTGATGCATTGGTAAAAGAGATATTAAAGTATAAAGCGTATATGGATAGATCAAATGGGGGGATTACAATTAGTGGTGGAGAGCCTCTGCTGCAGCGAGAATTTGTAACTGATATATTTAAAAAAGTCAAGAAAAAGGGGATTCATACATGCATAGATACATCGGGGTTTATACCTCTTGATAAGATAGGAGATATATTAGACTATACGGACTTAGTGTTGCTAGATATAAAATCTTATAATCCAGCAATATATAAAAAAGTAACGGGAGTTGCGTTAGAGCCAACATTGAAGTTTGCGCAAGAATTGATGAAGCGCAATATTCCGGTGTGGATTCGATATGTATTGGTACCAGATTTAACAGATAATATGGAAGATATAGAGGATCTTGCAAAATATTTGATTACGCTATCCAACGTAGAAAGAATAGATATATTGCCGTTTCATAAAATGGGTGAATACAAATGGAAAGAATTGGGATATGAATATAAATTAGCGCAAACTTTGGAACCAGCAGAAGAAGTAACGAATGCTGCTAAAGAAATATTTAAAAAATATAATTTGCCTATTTATAATGCGTAAAAAAACTCCCTCTAAAAATGAAGGAGTTAATGGTTTATAAAATGAGCTTCAATTAATTAACCTAATAGCTGAAGCACTTGTTGGGGGGCCTGGTTTGCCTGTGCAAGCATAGATTGAGACGCTTGAGAGAGGATATTTGAGCGAGTGAGATTTACCATCTCTTGCGCCATGTCAGCATCACGAATTTGGGACTCTGCAGATTGTAAATTTTCTGTAGTATTATCCAAATTTTTGATGGTATGCTCTAATCTATTTTGAACGGCTCCAAGCTCTGCTCTTTGGCGAGAAACAATCTCAACGGCAGCGTCGATAGTATTAAGCGCAATTGCAGCACTTTCTTGAGTATCGATCTTGGAAGCATTAAACCCAAGTGCAGTCATATTCATAGATTTGATATTAAGTCGGATAGATTGTTCATTATTAGCACCGACTTGGAAATTAAATTCGTTAGGACCGACTTCTTGATTCATAGTAGATTGAAGTACATTAGCTGCATCGGTAACAGTGCTTGCTTCGATATTAATAGCAACTGATAGCAGGCCTGCGGCCTCAGCTTTTAAGAGTCCGGCTGCACTGTTGAGTGAAGATATAGAAGCTTTAACTTTCTCTAAAGAAACTTGTTTAAGTGCAACACTCTGCAATACTGCAGCAGCATCAGCTTTGTTACTTTGACCAGCGGCTTTAATTTCAAGAGCTGAAAGCTCCTGCTCAAGAATGTGGAGTAGATTTTCTGTATTTACCATTACTGATCCAGCCTCAGCTGCATATGCCTCACCTAATTTCTCTTGATATTCAGATAGTTTAGTATAATAATCGGTGAGTGCCTTGTTTAAGCTAGACTGTTTATTAGCGACTGAATCGAGACCTTTACCAGTAGGGTCACCAGTTAAAAGTTGTTGATCGTTAAACTCTGTTTTACGAGAAATACTATCGATTTCTGTGACAAGCTGTTTAAATTCAATATCCAATTTTTTTCTATCTTCCGCTGTGTAGGTATCATTCATAGATTGAATAGACATTTCTCTCATTCTCTTAAGCATTTCATGAGCTTCGCCGAGAGCACCTTCTACTGTTTGAATTAGAGAAATACCGTCTTGAGCATTACTGCTAGATTGTTTTAAACTGATAATTTGATTTCTCATTTTTTCGGAGATAGCAAGTCCTGCAGCGTCATCGCCAGCACGGTTAATTCTGAGACCAGAAGATAGTTTTTCCATTATAGAGCCTTGATCAGATTGATTAATAGCCAAATTTCTTTGTGAATTGATAGACATTAGGTTAGTATTGATTCTCATTTTAATTCCTCCTTGAATTATAAGTGGCATCTTGCCAAATCTATTTTAAAACAATAATATTTATGTTATTGAAATTATTAGTAATATAGATATTGTTGCTAATAATTTGTTTATTAACTTTACAATATATATATCGGACAAATATAAATATACTTTAGTCTAATTTATAAAAAAATTAATTTATTTTTGAAATAAAAAAATACCTATCGGAATAAAACCGACAGGTATTAGATAACTTAGTAATAGAGGTAGTAATTAACCTAGTAATTGAAGAACTTGTTGAGGTGCTTGATTTGCTTGTGCTAGCATAGATTGAGAGGCCTGAGCCAGGATATTTACCCTGGTAAGATTAACCATTTCAGCAGCCATATCTGCATCACGAATTTGAGATTCTGCAGATTGTAAATTTTCTGCAGTATTGTCTAAGCTCTTGACAGTGTGTTCTAATCTATTTTGCACAGCACCGAGTTCGGCTCTTTGTCGAGATACAATTTCAACCGCTGCATCAATGCTGTTGAGTGCAATATTGGCACTTTCGGGAGTATCAATTTTAGTTGCAGTTAAACCGAGTGCAGTGACATTCATAGCCTTAATATTAAGTTGGATAGACTGATCATTGTTAGCACCAACTTGGAAAGTAAATTCATTAGGACCAACTTCTTGATTCATAGTAGCTTGAAGTTTATTAGCTTTCTCTACAACAGTACTTTGTTCGAGTTTGACAGCAGATTTAAGTATGTCACTAGCTGAGGCTTTCAATGCAGCGGATTCTGATTCTACGAAGGCTAGAGAAGCCTTAGTTTTTTCTAAAGAAACTTGTTTGCCAGCAACGCTTGCAAGTATTTTTTGAGCTTCAGTCTCATCACTAGCGCCAGCTGCCTTAATTTCGAGAGCGGATATTTCCTGCTCAAGATCAAGAACTCTGTTCTCGAGATCAGCCATACTAGAGCCGCCGTCTATGGAATAAGCTGCAGCTAGCTTTCCTTGATATTCTGCCACTTTGTCATAGTAAGTACCAACAGCGTTAGTTAAGGATGTGCGAGCACTCGCAACTAGATCTAGACCTTTGCCAGTAGGATCACCAGTTAAAAGTTTTTGTTCATTAAATTCAGTTTTATCAGCAATACCATCGATTTCAGTGATAAGTTGCTTTAGTTCGATGTCTAATTTTTTTCTATCTTCAGAAGTATAGGTATCGTTCATAGATTGAATAGACATTTCTCTCATTCTTTTAAGCATTTCGTGAGTTTCGCCAAGAGCACCTTCTGTAGTTTGAATTAAGGAAATACCATCTTGAGCATTGCTACTAGATTGTTGAAGACCCTTGATCTGATTTCTCATTTTTTCGGAGATTGCAAGACCTGCAGCATCGTCGCCAGCACGGTTGATTCTAAGACCAGAAGATAATTTTTCCATGATAGATCCCTGGTCGCCTTGATTAATAGTGAGATTTCTTTGTGAATTAATAGCCATTAGGTTAGTATTGATTCTCATTTTAATTCCTCCTTGAATTATATGTAGCATCCCTGCTTAGTGATAATGAAATAATTCTATAATTAACTCTTCAAAATATATATCGGAATAACAAAAATATACTTTAGTATAAAAATAAAAAAAATAAAAAAATATATAAAATGAAAATTAAAGAGAAAGCAATACAAGAGAAAATAAAAAAGGAAAGTAAAATATAGAAAGAAACGTAAAAAAATCCCACCGGAAGAGAAATCCGATGGGTGATTTATTTGTTACTTAACCTAATAATTGAAGTACTTGTTGGGGGGATTGGTTTGCCTGAGCAAGCATAGACTGAGAAGCTTGAGTAAGAATATTTACTCTAGTAAGATTAACCATTTCCTCTGCCATATCCGCATCGCGAATTTGAGATTCTGCAGATTGTAGGTTCTCAGCAGTATTATCTAAGTTTTTAACAGTGTGCTCAAGTCTGTTTTGAACAGCTCCGAGCTCTGCTCTTTGGCGAGACACAATCTCAACAGCAGCATCAATAGAATTAAGGGCAATGTGTGCACTTTCAGGGGTATCGATTTTAGTGGTAGTTAAACCAAGAGCGATAGCATTCATAGCTTTGATATTAAGCGAAATGATTTGATCGTTGTTAGCACCAACTTGGAAAGTGAATTCATTAGGACCAACTGCTTGATTCATAGTAGCTTGAAGAGCATTAGCAGCTCTTACAACAGAAGTTGCTTCCCAATCAATAGCAGATTGCAATTTAACAGCTGCAGAAGCTTTTTTGCCTGCAGAAGAAGCTTCAAGTGCAGCGATACTAGCTTTAGTGGTTTCTAATGAAATCTGTTTTTGAGATACACTTACTAGGACAGCTTGAGCTTTAGCTTTGTCACTTTCACCAGCAGCTTTGATTTCAAGTGCTGAAATGTCTTGCTCTAATTTAATAAGTCTAGTTTGTGCTGTAAGCATACTACTACCAGMTTCTATAGAATAAGCTGCTCCCATTAAAGATTGATATGCACCCATTTTTCCATAGTAACTGCCAACGATTATAGTTAATGATTGACGTCGTATAGCAACAGAATCTCTACCTTTTCCAGAAGGGTCACCAAGTAATAAACTTTGCTCATTAAACTCAGTTTTGTCGGCTAAACCATCGATTTCGGTAATAAGTTGCTTTAACTCGATATCTAATTTTTTTCTATCTTCGCTAGTGTATGTATCGTTCATAGATTGGATAGACATTTCTCTCATTCTTTTAAGCATGTCATGAGTTTCGCTAAGCGCACCTTCTGCAACTTGAATTAATGAAATACCATCTTGAGAGTTTTCGCTTGATTGTTGTAGACCTTTGATTTGGTTTCTCATTTTTTCTGAAATTGCAAGACCCGCAGCGTCATCTCCGGCTCTATTAATTCTAAGGCCAGATGAAAGTTTTTCCATAATTCCACCTTGATCACCTTGATTGATTCCAAGATTTCTTTGTGCGTTAATTGCCATTAGGTTAGTATTAATTCTCATATTAAATTCCTCCTTGAATAAAAGCGGCATCCTTGCCTATTATTAATTATAAGGTTGTATCAACCTTTTCAATAATATATATCGGACAAGCAGTGAAATACTTTAGCTTTTTTTGAAAAAAATTCCAAAAAAAAATGAAAATAATAACAAGGAAGAAAAAGGATAAATAAAAACCCCTTGGAAAAGTCCAAAGGGTGTATGTGAATTATTGTAAAAGTTGAAGAACTTGTTGTGGAAATTGATTTGCTTGAGCAAGCATAGACTGAGAAGCTTGAGAAAGAATATTTGTTCTAGTCAAGTTAACCATCTCAGMTGCCATATCAGCATCTCTTATTTGAGATTCAGCTGCTTGTAAGTTYTCAGCAGTGTTATCTAAGTTTTTAACAGTGTGCTCAAGTCTGTTTTGAACAGCACCAAGCTCTGCTCTTTGACGAGATACGATTTCTACAGCAGCGTCAATTGTAATAAGTGCAATACCAGCACTCTCAGTAGAGTCAATTTTAGTAGCTTGTAAACCAAGAGCAGTTGAATCCATAGCTTTAATACCTAATGTAATAGTTTGGCCGTTATTTGCACCAACTTGGAAAGTAAATTCATTAGGTCCTACTTTTTCATTCATAGTAGCTTGAAGCTTTTTAGCACAGCTGGTAACTAGACCTGCTTCAATAGTAACTGCAGAAGCTCTAAGTGTTGCAGCTGATTCTTTAAGATTTGCAGCAACAGCTTCCATGGAAGCGATAGATGCTTCTCTTTGGGCTAAGCTGATTCTTAGATCACTAACACTTTTCAGAACATGTTGTCCTTCAGGTGGAACTTCACCAGCAGCTTTAATTTCAAGTGCAGAAATTTTTTGCTCAAGATCAATTACAGACTGAAGAGCTTGTTCCATTTTGGTTGATGCTTCGACAGCATATGCAGAACCCAATTTAGCTTCAGCAGAACCGATTTTGGTGTAGAAGCTTTTGAGTGCAGTAGTTAAGCTCTGACGTTTAGCTGCAACAGATGCTAATCCTTTTCCAGTAGGGTCTCCAGTTAATAATTTTTGTTCGTTAAATTCAGTTTTTACAGCAAGACCATCGATTTCAGTGATAAGTTGTTGTGCTTCGATATTAAGTTTTTGACGGTCTTCGTCTGTATATGTATCGTTCATAGATTGAATAGCCATTTCTCTCATTCTTTTAAGCATTTCGTGAGTTTCAGAAAGAGCACCCTCTGCAGTTTGGATCAAAGATATACCATCTTCACCATTTCTACTAGCTTGTTGTAAACCTCTAATCTGATTTCTCATTTTTTCTGAAATTGCAAGGCCTGCTGCATCATCGCCAGCTCTATTAATTCTAAGACCAGAAGATAGTTTCTCCATAATTCCACCTTGATCACCTTGATTAACCCCCAAATTTCTTTGTGCATTAATTGCCATTAAATTAGTATTAATAATCATGTTTCATTTCCTCCCATAAGTATATTAATTATTTTTGTATCGTGTGTTTTAGATTTTTATCTTTTTCTCTATTTTTTATTTCTAACGCTTTACAATTATATATATCGGATTAAACAGATATTACTTTATGGTTTTTTATGACTTTTTTTTGGTTTTTTTTGGAAAAAAAATTCTGATACAAGATTTTTTGATATAAATGGAAAAAAATTGGTAAATGCTTAAAATAAAAAATTGTCTAAGTATGAAGAAATTTTGTAGCCCTTATAAGGGTTATAGTGCTTATTAGGGCATAAAAAAAGCCCCCAAAGAAGAGGGAAACGAGTTAGCTTAATAATTGTAAGATTTGTGAAGGAATTTGATTTGCTTGTGCAAGCATTGCTTGAGAAGCCTGTGAAAGAATGTTAATTCTAGTGAAGTCAACCATCTCAGCGGCCATATCAGCATCACGTATTTGAGATTCTGCAGATTGTAAGTTTTCGGCAGTATTATTTAAATTTTTAACTGTATGCTCAAGTCTGTTTTGAACAGCACCAAGCTCTGCTCTTTGTCGAGATACAATCTCTACAGCAGCATCTATGGTTGTAAGGGCAATTCCAGAACTTTCTGGAGAGTCAATTTTGGTTGCAGACAATCCAAGGGCAATTGCATCCATAGCTTTGATGGCTAAGGTAATCGTTTGACCATTGTTTGCACCGACTTGGAAAGTAAATTCATTAGGACCAACTTTTTCGTTCATAGTTGCTTGAAGTGACTTTGCAACAGATGTAACTAGCCCAGCTTCTATAGAGATAGCTTTTATATCATATGAAGCGGCCATTTCTTTGTATTCAGCAGCTGTAGCTTCGATAGCAGCAATAGAAGCATTGAGTGCAGCTAAGCTGATTCGTAGATTACTGACGTCGGTTAAGACCTTTTGACTTTCTGCAGGTGATTCACCAGATGCTTTTACTTCTAGAGCAGAAATTTTTTGCTCGAGATCGATTACTGATTGCAGTGCTATTTGCAGTGGAAGTTGTGCTTCTACAGAATAAGCCATTCCAAGTACGCTTTCGTATGTGCCAACGGCTGAATAATAAACACGTAATGCATCTGCTAGACTTTTATTTTTGTCTGCAACTGATTTTAAGCCTGTGCCGGTTGGATCTCCAGTTAATAGTTTTTGCTCATTAAATTCGGCCTTTACAGCAAGTTCATCRATTTCTGTGATAAGTTGTTGTGTTTCGAGATTGAGCTTTTCGCGGTCTTCGTCYGTGTAGGTGTCATTCATAGATTGGATAGCCATTTCTCTCATACGTTTCAACATTTCGTGAGTTTCAGCTAATGCACCTTCTGCAGTCTGTATTAAAGAGATTCCATCTTCTGCATTTCGGCTAGATTGTTGTAGACCCTTAATTTGATTTCTCATTTTTTCGGAAATAGCGAGACCTGCAGCATCGTCGCCAGCTCTGTTAATTCTAAGACCAGAAGAAAGTTTTTCCATAACACTGCCTTGTTCGCCTTGATTGATTCCGAGATTTCTTTGTGAATTGATAGCCATTAAGTTAGTATTTATTCTCATTAGTGTTTTCTCCTATCTATATATATAAAATTTTATATGTAATTACTGTAAAAGTTGAAGTACTTGTTGAGGAACTTGATTTGCTTGTACAAGGATTGATTGAGAGGCCTGTGAAATGATATTGGTTTTGGTTAAGTTCATCATTTCTTGTGCCATATCGGCATCGCGTATTTGAGATTCGGCAGCTTGTAGATTTTCTGCACTGATATTGACACTCTTGACAGTATGTTCAAGTCTGTTTTGCACTGCACCAAGTAAGGCTTTTTGGCGAGAGATAATTTCTACTGCTGCATCAACAGAAGTAAGAGCAAGTTTGGCACTCTCTGGTGTGTCGAGCTTTGTGGCATCTAAGCCAAGAGCGGTGGAGTTCATAGCTTTAATATTTAGATGAATTTCTTGATCGTTGTTTGGGCCAACTTGGAAAGTAAATTCATTAGGACCAACTTTTTCGTTCATGGTGGCTTGAAGAGTTTTTGATACAAAAGCGACCATATCAGCTTCTACTGAAACTGCCATTGTAGCAAAAGAGATGGCTGCAGATCGTAAACTGTTTGCTTGCGCTTCGTATTGAGAGATTGAAGAATAGAGCTGTTCAAAGCTGACTCTAAAATGGCTGATTTTTGTTAATACATCTTGTTTTATATCAGAGGTCTCACCTTGAGCCTGGATTTCTAGTGCTTCTATTTTATATTCAAGATCAATTGCTGATTGAAGAGCGGTTTGTAGTGGAAGTGCTGTTGTAACAGAATAACTCATTCCAAGCAAGCTGTCGTGAGCACCGATGTGTGCATAGTACGTCTTTAATGCCGCAGCTAAATTTTGTTTCTGCGCTGCAACAGATGCTAAGCCTTTTCCTGTGGGGTCTCCTGTTAAAATTTTTTGTTCGTTAAACTCAGCTTTATTAGCAAGATCATCTATTGATAAAATAAGTTGTTGCGCTTCGATATCTAACTTTTTACGATCTTCGTTTGTATAGGTGTCATTTATAGATTGGATTGACATTTCTCTGACACGTGTTAGCATTTCATAGATTTCTGATAATGCACCTTCTGTAGTTTGAATGAGGGAGATGCCGTCTTCTGCATTTCTACTGGCTTGTTGAAAACCCTTAATTTGATTTCTCATTTTTTCAGATATAGCAAGACCTGCAGCATCATCTCCAGCTCTGTTAATTCTAAGTCCAGAAGATAATTTTTCGGCAAGCTCGCTTTTTTCTTCTTGCTTAACCCCCATACTGCGTTGTGAATTAATAGCCATAAGATTAGTGTTAATTTCCATATATTTTATTCCTCCATATTACGTAAAAATTAGCAACAAAAATGTATAAGCAACGGTATGTTAGTGAAATAAATCTCTCCCATAATTTCGGGAGAAGAAATGATAAAACTAGTTTAGTAACTGAAGGACTTGTTCTGGTATTTGATTTGCCTGTGCAAGCATAGCTTGAGAAGCTTGTGAAAGAATATTGGTTCTGGTGAAGAAAACCATTTCTGCAGCCATGTCAGTATCACGAATTTGAGACTCAGCAGACTGTAGATTTTCTGCAGTATTATTTAAGTTTTTAACAGTATGTTCGAGTCTATTTTGAACTGCCCCAAGTTCAGCTCGCTGACGAGACACAATTTCAACAGCAGCATCGATCGAACTAAGGGCAATGCCAGAGCTTTCGGGAGAATCTATTTTTGTTGCTGATAGGCCAAGAGCTGTTGCATTCATTGCTTTAATACTTAGGTTGATTGTTTGTCCATTATTTGCACCAACTTGGAGAGTAAATTCATGAGGACCAACTTGCTCGTTCATAGTTGCTTGAAGTTGTTTGGCAGCATCAGTAACAGAAGTTGCTTCGATATAAAAAGCAGAAGCTTGCAATATCGCAGCTGATTCTTTCAATGTTGTAGCAGAGGATTCCATGGCAGCAATGGAGGCATTTCTTTGAGCTAAAATAATTCGCAAATGACTTACATCTTTTAATACTAGTTGTGCTGCTGCTGGTTTTTCACCAGAGGCTTTAACTTCAAGGGCTGAAATTTTTTCCTCTAGGTCGAGGACAGATTGAGCGACTTGTTCCATTTTAGTGGATGCTTCTATAGCATATGCAGAACCTAATTTAGATTCATATGAGCCGACTTTGATGTAGTAATTTGCTAATGCAGAAGCTAAGAGTTCTCGTTTATTTGCAACAGCAGCTAATCCTTTTCCAGTAGGATCTCCAGTTAATAGTTTTTGCTCATTAAATTCTGCTTTAACAGCAAGTTCGTCTACTTCTGTTATAAGTTGTTGTGCTTCCAAGTTTAATTTTTTTCGGTCTTCATTTGTATAGGTATCATTCATTGCTTGGATAGCCATTTCTCTCATACGCTTAAGCATTTCATGATTTTCAGCAAGTGCTCCCTCTGCAGTTTGGATCAAGGAAATACCGTCTTGCGCGTTTCTGCCTGCTTGGTATAATCCCTTAATTTGATTTCTCATTTTTTCAGATATAGCAAGACCCGCAGCGTCATCTCCGGCTCGGTTAATTCGAAGACCAGAAGAGAGTTTTTCCATTACACCGCCAAGTTCGTTTTGATTAACATCAAGATTTCTCTGCGAATTGATAGCCATTAAGTTAGTATTAATTCTCATGCAAATATCCCCCCCATATATAATGGTAAATTTATAGTGTTATTTTTATTTATTTTTTATATTGAACACCCTCTTACAGAAATATATATCGGATAAAGTTGCAATTACTTTAGGCTTTTTACGACTTTTTTTTATTTTTTACTGGATTATCTTGTATTATTTGCCACAATTTAGCACTTTGTAACCTAATAAATCTAATACAAAACCTGCTACATTTCGACCTTTTCCTTTATAGGGATAATGATGAATGTGAATAGCAGGATTGAAATTGAGTTCAATGATGGAGTAGTATGGGTTTTTGGCTGTAATATCTTCTATCATCATATCTACTCCACATATATTTGCTCCAGCAGCTTTTGCGGCGGATACTGCAATTTCTTTAAAATACTCTGCAATATCGTCGGTATAGTCTATGCTATCTCCACCAGTACTGATATTAGAATTTTCACGCAAATAAACTATTTCATCTTTGCTAGGAATAGAGTCAAAAGTTAGTGAATGCTGTTTTAAAAATAATGCAGATTGCTCATCTAAATCAATTTTTTCAAGTGGAGTTGTATAGCCTCTGCCTCGTAACGGGTCTTGGTTTTTCAACTCTATAAGTTTACGTATGGAAGATACGCCATCTCCGATAACATTTGCAGGAACGCGGTTTAAGATAGCAACCACTTGGTTGCCAATTACAACAAAACGATACTCACGTCCTGGTGCAAATTCTTCTATTAAAATTGTGTTGTCATATTTAAATGCAATTTCGGTAGCAGTTATTAAATTACTTAATGTTGGTGGAGTGGTAAATATACTGATACCTATGCCAAAATTGGTTGATTTGGGTTTGACTACAACTGATTTTCGCTGATATTTTCTTAAAATTGGTTCTATATTATGTTTGTGAGAGAGTTCATGCCCCTTAGGTGTATTAAGATTATTTTCTGTTAACACATATTTTGTCATCAATTTATTTTCCATCATTAGCATGCTTATATAAGTATCTTTAGATGTTTTTGTTGCTTGTTTTACATATTCTACATGACCATTTTGTTGCAGGCGTATAAAGTTATCTGTTGGATCTAATACTTCTACTTGAATACCGCGTTTAATGCTTTCTTTTATAAGTTGCTGCGTAGAAAGTTCCAAGTTGCCGTATCCTTTAAATAGATAACGATTGTTATACGCATCTTGTTTATATGCTTTTGCCAAATCCATATGAGATTTAATAAAACCATGCTCTCGTACTTTGATAAAAATTTGATGAGCATATGTTTTTTTGTGATCTATAACTTTTTCGCGTTGAAATTCTATTGCATGGTTTTTATCAAGATTTAGCATATTATTCATAATAGTTATTTCTGACAAAATTTGATTTGCCCAAGTAGAGAGCTTAATTTCTATGCCATCTTTTAAGAGCAGTGGATCCAAAAAACCATATTTGGCAACAGTAAGTTGATTTTTATTGGAATCTTGCTGAAAGTATTCATAAGGAGTTTCTTTTGTTAGTAAAAGAAACAGGTTAAAGACACTCAAAAATTCTAAATCTATTTTTTTGATACCAACTTTGTCAAAAGGGTTAATATCGATACTTCGAAATTCTAGATATTTGATGCCGTCTTCAGCAAGCGATTGCAGTAAATTGGTTGGGTTATTGGCCTTAAGGCGTACGTGAGTATATAATTCTTTGTGGCTACCAATTTTGTCGTGTTCTATAAATTTGTTGATGCTATTTATATAAGAATCAACACTAGAGTAATCAGGATACAGGTCATATTTATTGGTGTAGCCGCATTCGGAGTTTCTGTAAGAGAGAGCACCTTTGTGACTGTAACTATCTTCATATTCATTTTTAAGTTTTTCAAGGCAATCTACTTCATAAGATTTGTGTATTATACTGCTGCTGCCAAGTAGATAAATGATAAACCATCTGTATCGTAAATAATTTCGTGCAACTTTTAAATAGCAGCTATTTTTAAAAGATTGATATGACGTATTTTTTTTGGAAGATTGATACAATGTTTTAAGGATATTTTCACTAAATGAAAAATTATAATGTATGCCAGAAATTACCTGTTGTTTAGCACCATATTTTTTTAATAAAAATTGGCGATAGCAATAGGCTTCGACTCCAGCTGCATTATTACAAAATGTTGCAATAGGAATGTTGTCGGGTAGTGTACAGGGCATAGATTGAGGCCAAATATATTCGTCTCCTATTTCTAGAACCGCTATATTATATAAATTTTCTAAAAAATCATAAACTTCTATTGCAGTTTTACGAGTAGGTGTTATAAGTTCAAGTTGACTTTCAGAAAAATCCGTTGTGATATAAGGATTTGCAAGTTTGTCTGAAAATATAGCAGGATGTTTAGTAGTAGCTAAATTGCCGTCTATATCACATCGCAATCCCTCTCGTTCTATTCCAATATGCTGTGTTAAAAAGTCTTCTTTATTCAAAGATTTAATTACATTAATCATAGTAACCTCCATAGGCTTTACTTTTTATCCCAATAATTATATTATTAAATAAAAAAAAATACTAGGAGTAACTATGTCAACATATAAAGATAATTTAGAAATTATCCAAATGACTCAAATTAATGATATATTAGATGAAATGCCAGATTTTGTGTATGATTTTATGAGAGGAATAGAGCACACTACAAGCAGTTCAACTCGATTGGGTTATTTATACGATTTAAGGATATTTTTAGATTTTGTAATAAAGTCAAACCTTATAATGGGTAAAATAAATAGGATAGAGATTACCGTTTTGGATATTCAAAAGCTATCACCACGTAATATTGAAAAATTTATTGTATATCTTAATTCATATGAAAAAATAGATATAGAGGGAAATAAAAATATCTATAAAAATAGTAACCGTGGAAAAGCTAGAAAGCTATCGGCACTTAAAACTATGTTTAAATATTTCTATAAGCGAGGTATTATTAACAATAATCCTGTGGGAGTGATAGAAATGCCAAAACGATATGAAAAAACAATCATAAAATTAGATGCAGATGAAATTGAAGATTTAATTTTTGTAGTAGAGTCTGGAGAACAATTAAGTCCTGCTCAAAAAAGATATCATACAAAGACAAAAATTCGAGATGTAGCAATAATATGTTTGTTATTGGGTACTGGAATTAGAGTTTCGGAGTGTGTGGGACTAAATATAAATGATGTGGATTTTAAATATAACGGAATAAAGATTACGAGAAAAGGAGGGAATGAAAGTATTATTTATTTTAGCAAAGAGGTTGAACAAGGGCTAAAGAATTATTATGAGATTAGGAAGGAAAAAAGTTCTAAAGATCTAGACGAACCGTTATTTTTGTCCTTGCAAAATAGACGTATCTCTACGAGAATGGTAGAAGTTTTAGTCAAAAAGTATGCTGGATTAATAACAAAGTTAAAAACTATAACTCCTCATAGATTGCGTACGACATACGGAACGAGGCTATATGAAGAGACAGGGGACATATATTTAGTTGCAGATATATTAGGTCATAAAGATGTAAATACAACCAAAAAATATTATGTGAATATGGATGATAAGAAGAGAAAAAATGCTGCTAACATTGTAAAACTTAGACAAAGTTAAGAAAACCCTTGCAATATAGTTAAGATATTGTTAATATAGCATTATTATAT
>NZ_ABEQ01000085.3 GCF_000171335.1 Candidatus Epulonipiscium viviparus | reverse complement strand
TTACACAAAACATTGAGGCGGTCTTGGCAGATGCTGAAGTACAAATCGTTGTGGAATTAATGGGCGGGCTTACATTTGCGTATGATTGCATTGTTAAAGCGATTAAGGCAGGCAAAAATATCGTAACAGCAAATAAAGATTTGATTGCGGTTAAAGGGGAGGAAATCTTTGCACTTGCAAAAGAGAATGGCGTTGATGTCCATTTTGAAGCAAGTGTTGGGGGCGGAATCCCGGTTATTGGGGCAATGCAAAATGTTCTTTGTGCCAATATGTATTCTGATATTGTGGGAATTTTAAACGGAACCACAAACTATATTTTAACAAAAATGACAGAGCAGGGTATTTCGTATCAGACAGCATTGGCTCAGGCATCGGAGTTGGGCTACGCAGAAGCAAATCCAAGCTCTGATGTGGAAGGAACCGACGCTGCACGCAAGATTGCAATTTTGGCAAGTATAGCGTTCAATTCAAGATGTACTCTAGATGATGTGTATCAGGAAGGCATAACGCAAATAATAGAGAAAGATATCACTTTGGCAAATAAACTTGGGTATCAGATTAAATTAGTTGCGATGGCAAAAGAGCGAGATGAGAAGATTATCTTGTTTGTGCGACCAGCATTTGTAAAAAATGAGCACCCGCTGGCTGCAGTAAATGATGTGTTTAATGCAGTATTTTTGAAATGCGACGCTGCAGATGAGATAATGCTCTATGGTAGAGGTGCAGGAGAGATGCCAACTGCGAGCTCTGTTGTTGGAGACATTATGGCGATTTGTACAAGCATTGCCAATAAGACTACTGGAAATTATGGGCTTAACTGCTACAAAAATAAAGAAGTTTTGGAGATAGGAGAGTTATTATCATCGTTTTGTTTGCGATTACGCGTTGAGGATAAACCAAATGTGTTAGCAGGAATAGCAAGTGAGCTCGGCAAGCGTGGCGTGAGCATAGCATCTGTAATACAGTCTCCTGTGCCAGAAGGAAAGTTATCTAGYCTAACGATTATTACTCATGAAACCAAAGAAAAATATTTGCAAGAAGCGATTGTTGATTTAAAAGAAAAAGAGTATGTTAAGAAAGCCAACATCTTTATGTGTTTAGGATAGGGTGTAGAAACGGAGGATATCATGTTTTATTCGAGTACTAGAAATAATGATACGAAAGTTGCGTCTGCAGATGCGATTATAAAAGGGCTTGCACCAGATAGGGGGTTGTATACTCCTGTTAGTATTCCGGTTTTGACAGCTACGGAAATAGATGTGATCAAGTCTGGTTCCTATAAGGATGCTGCAAAATTGATTTTTGCCAAATATTTGACCGACTTTTCGGAGAAGCAAATAGCCGTTTGTGTGGATTCAGCTTATGGCGATTCGTTTGAAGAGGTTGCGCCACTATATCAACTAAATGATCAAGCGTCGGTTTTGGAACTATGGCACGGGCCAACTTGTGCCTTTAAGGATGTGGCRCTACAGGTGTTGCCATATCTTATGACAACGGCGATAGATATTACGGGCGAAAAAAATGATATTGCCATCATTGTGGCAACTTCGGGAGATACAGGAAAAGCTGCCTTAGAAGGATTCAAAGATGTTGCGGGGACAAAAATCATTGTGATGTATCCGAGCGAGGGTGTTAGTGCGGTTCAAAAGCAGCAGATGGTAACGCAAGAGGGAGACAATGTGTCGGTTATTGCAATTAATGGCAATTTTGACGATGCTCAAACTGCGGCCAAAAACATATTTACGGATGATGTATTGAATGCCACTTTGTTAGCAAAAGGGATCAAGCTTTCGAGCGCTAACAGTATAAACTGGGGCAGGTTACTTCCACAAATTGTATATTATGTAAAGAGTAGTATAGACCTTGGTGGCGCGGATTATGTAGTACCAACCGGAAACTTTGGAAATATATTGGCCGCGTACTTTGCGAAGATGATGGGCGCTCCAGTGAAAAAGCTTGTATGCGCATCAAATCAAAATAATGTTTTAACAGAATTTATTAAAACGGGTGTGTACGATAGAAGGCGTGAGTTTTTCAAGACGCTCTCTCCATCGATGGACATATTGATTTCATCAAATTTGGAGCGTTTGATATATGAGCTTTCGGGCCATGACGGTCTATTGGTAGAAAAATTAATGCGAGACTTAGAAGAGATGGAAGCATACACTGTGCCAGAAGATATAAAAGCAAAGATAGATGAGTTGTTTTATGCGGCCTGTGCAGATGATGCGGAAACAGAAGATGCCATCAAGAGATGCTATGATGAATTTGGCTATTTAATTGATACCCACACAGCTGTTGCATATGATGCGTATAAAAAATATATAAAAGATTGTGTAACAGAAAAAGTAGTTATAGTATCTACAGCAAGCCCGTATAAATTTCCGATAGGAGTTGGCGACGCGTTGGGGATGGATGTAGATAAAAGTGAATATAAAATATTGACTGACTTAGAAGCTTTAACAAAAGTAAAAATTCCTGCACCATTGGTGGGGTTGGAGCATAAAAAAGTTTTGCATGAAATAGCATGTAACAAAGAAGAGATTTTGCAAACAATAACAGAGCTGCTGTAGATGTTGTATGCAGAAAAGCAGACGTATGAAGATTTGGAAAAAATGCTAGCCAAGCGCTATAAGGAGTTTTGCAGTAATCCGAAGGCAATAAAAAAACGGGTTGCAATAAATTTTCCGGAGCCTCGCTATAAGATCACATATATTTGTCGTTATCCTGCAGAAAATAATAAGGATGAAAGTGACAATCAGGGATATATATACTATAAGCCATTGTGGGCCGTAATAGGGCATATGTATATGTTTAAGAGTGTGCCACTAAAGAAAAAGAAGTCGATATGGGATGGAATATTATTCTTTTTTGTATCTAAAACAGCGAGAGGAAAAGCCGAGATTCAAATAGCGCAAATTTCGTTGATTAGCATTTTGCCTTTGGCGATACCGATATTAGTGCTAATATTATTTATGCTATTATGAAAGCAGAAAATTAAATATTTTTGATTGCTATTGTATATTTTAGATAAAAGTCGTCAATAATCTATATAAATATTTGAATATATGGAGGATTCTCATGAATAAAAGTGTAAACTTACAAGATGTAGTGCTTAATCAGCTCAGAAAAGAGCGCATTATTTCTACTGTATTTCTAACAAATGGTTTTCAAATTAAGGGCACTATCAAAGGATTTGATAATTTTGTGGTTTTGGTAGATAGTGAAGGTAAACAGCAATTGCTATATAAGCATGCGATTTCAACTATTGTACCTAGTAAAACTCTTTATTTAAACCAGACAGAGGAATAATATAGATTGCGGAAATACCGTGGTCTGATGCCATGCGGAGGTTTATCTTATGAGATATAACACAAAAAATAGGCAAAAGATTTTGGAGTTTATAAAAAGTCAAAGAGATAAATATGTTACTATTAATGAAATTAACGCTGAATTAGAAAGACAAAGCATTAAAATGAGTCTATCAACTATATATAGATATATGGACTATTTAGAAACTGAACAACTAATCAGCAAACACATTGATGCTAACGAAAAAAAAAGTTATTTTCGTTATACTGGAGATAATCCTGCGTGTAAAGAGCATCTTCACCTAAAATGTAATAATTGTGGAATAACGATTCATCTGCCAGCAGATATTTTAGAAAATGCGAACATTCATAATTTTAAAATTGAATATGATTCGTCAGTGATAGTTGGCATTTGTGAAGATTGTCAATAGAAAACAACTGGGCCTCCCAAAATAAAAGGAGGCTATATTTGTGTGCCAAAAATTATATAGCTAGCATTAGGGGTTGCTGCACTGATTTGTCAGCAACAATTTCCCCATTGTGCATTGTAACGACTCGATCGGAGATTTTAGAAACCAAATTTAAGTCATGGCAAACGAATAATACTGTTAAATTAGTTTTGGCATGAATATCTTTGATAAGATCAATGATTTTATCGCGGGTGATAATGTCTAATGCACTGGTGGCTTCGTCCAAAATCAAAACTTCTGGATTTAAGGTTAATGCTCTAGCAAGGCCGACTCGTTGCCTCTGGCCACCACTCATTTCTTTTGGGTATCGATTTAAAAAGCTTTGATTTAGACCCACTTTTTCTAAAAATTCTGTGGCAAATTTAATTTTTTCTTTTTTGCTAATCAGCTTAAAATTGATTAGAGGTTCGCATATAATATCAAGGACTTTCATTTTGGGATTTAGAGAAGTGGTAGTATCTTGAAATAGCATTTGAATATTACGTCTACTTGTTCGCAAGTGTTTGCCTTTTAACTCTGTAATGTCAACGCCATTGTATACAACTTCGCCACTAGTTTTAGATTCGAGACTGGTAATAATTTTCATAAGGGTACTTTTGCCGCAACCGCTTTCGCCAACTATAGATATAAATTCGCCTTTGTATATATCAAATGAAACGTTATGRCAAGCTAATACAGAAGATTTATTGGTCTGAAATGCTTTGTTAATATTCCTAATGCTAATTATTTTTTCCATCTAAATTCCTCCTAATAATTTTTTAGAATAGCAACTCTCKGGGCTCATAATTTTGCCATCTTTTAGAACAATGATGTTGTTTGACATGCGGGTAGCAACCAAGATGTTGTGAGTGATCATTAATATGGCAGTATTAGATTCTGAATGTAAAGCCATGATTTCGGCAATAACTTGATCTTGTGTGGYGGCATCTAGAGCGCTGGTTGGTTCATCTAAAAGCAATAGCTTGGGTGAAAGCGCCATAGCAAAAGCCATCCCAACTCTTTGTTTCATGCCTCCGCTAAGATTAAACATATATGATTTCATAATAGCAGGGCCGTCTAAATTCATTTTGGATAAAGTCGCAGTAGCAAGAAGTTGCGCTTCTGATTTGGATATATTTTTATGCGCTAGAATATACTGTATAAATTGATGACCTATTTTGCGAATAGGATTTAGGCTGAGGCTGCTATCTTGAAACATCATAGAAATTTCAGCGCCTCGTATTTTGTTCATTTGTATGGCAGGGATATTGAGTAAAGAAATATCGTTGTATAGGATCTCACCACCGGAAATGGTGGCTGCCGCGGGAAGAAGCCCCAATATGGATCGCAGTATACTAGTTTTGCCGGAGCCGCTTTCGCCAACGATGCTAACGATTTCGCCAGAGGCAATAGCAACACTAAATTTATCGACGACGATTTTGTCATCATAAGCAATAGAAATATCTTGAATACTTAACATTAATTACCTCCACTCTCTCATCTTATCGCTTAACAAATTAAATATCGTAACAATTATGGCAATAGCAATACCAGGACAAAAAACTAGCCAAGGATATGCTAACATATATGGTCGACCTTCGTTTATCATAAGCCCCAATTCTGGAGTAGGAGCGGTAACACCAAAACCTAAAAATGACAATGCAGAAAGTTCGAGGATTATAGCGCCAATATCTGTAGATGCAGTAATAATGAGGGTTTGAATAATATTGGGTAAAATATATCGAATGATAATATTTAATTGTGTAGTTCCGGCCATTTTGGCAGAGTTTATATAATCTTCGTTAATAATTTTGAGAACTAAACTGCGAGCTAATCTTATGTATTTGCTAACAGTGACGACAAAAATAGCGATCATAGCATTGCGAAGACCGGCACCCATAATTCCGGCAAGAGCAATAGCAAGTACCATAGATGGGCAAGACATCAAAATATCGGAAAAACGCATAATGACAGAACCAACCCATTTGCCATAATAGCCAGCAACAATGCCGAGAGCGCTACCAACTATAGATATCATCAAAATTAAAAATATAGAAACAGCAAGAGAGATGCGAACTCCATAAATTACACGAGAAAATAAATCTCGACCAAGTTTGTCGGTGCCAAACAGGTGTGTTAAACTGGGAGGTTGAAATGCATTCTTGAGATTGCTAGAATATGGGTCATATGGTGCCAAAGCATCTGCAAATACGGCAACTAAAATAATAGAAATCAAAAATAATAGCAATACGATAGTAGATTTGTTTTTCATATTAGCCTCTTTCTAATTTATTTCTGGGATCTAAATAGCTATAAGAAATGTCTACCAACAAATTGATGCTCATATAAATGACGGAAATTAGTAATACATAGGCTTGAATTAAATTATAATCATACGCAATGATGGCATCTACCGCGAGGCTGCCGATTCCGGGATATGAGAATATCACTTCTACTACAGCGACGCCAGATAAAAGGGAGCCCAATGAAATGCCTAATAAAGTTATAAGAGGTAGCAAAATATTTGGGAGTATATCTTTTATGACAATAGCAGAAAAAGGGATGCCTCTAGAAACCGCAGCAATGACATATTCCTTCTCGAGCTCATCCAATAGAACGCTACGAATTTGACGAATATATTTAGCAGACATAGGAATAGCAAGCGTCATTGCCGGCAATATTAAAGCTTGAATATTATTAGCTGTAGAAACAATAGGTAGTAAATGTAATTTCAACCCCACAAAATATAGCAACAATGTGCCAATAAGAAAGCCAGGCATAGATATTCCGAGAGACGTATACGCACGTACAGCATAGTCGAAAGGTTTATTAGCCTTTATGGCAGAGAGGATGCCAAGCGGTAATGATATGGCAAGCATCATGGCTAGGGCGGCAAGTGCTAAATTTATAGTTTTAAAAATTCTGGGGATAGCAATATCGATGACAGGTTGATTTAAAGAGAAGGAGATTCCAAAATCACCCCTAAATATATTAGCAAGCCAATTTGCATACTGAACCCCAAAAGGTTGATTGAGCCCCATGGCTTCGCGGGTTTGTTCGATAATAGCTTCGCTGGGGATATTACCACTAGATATGTACATAGTGCGAACGGGGTCGCCGGGAGCCAAATATACTAAGCTGAAAGTGATAAAAGTTATACCGAGCAAAGTTATTAGCAGCTGAATTAATCTGCTTAAAATAAATTTTGTATTCATTAGATTCACCTCACTAATATATTATAGCAATTTTTTTTGAGAAAATGCAATTAATTTGCAATTTATTAAATTGACAATGTAGTTAAAATAAATTATAATTTTTTTAAACTAAAGGGGGATATTTAAAAATGGAAATTACAACTGTGGGAGCAGTCGTTGGACTGGTGATAACTATTGCTCTTATCATAAAAAAAATCGAAGCGGCATATGCAATGATGGTAGGTGCATTAATTGGCGGATTAGTTGGTGGGGCAGGATTGGTTAATTCGGTGAACTATATGATTGCAGGTGCTCAGGAGATGATGCCTACTATTATTAGAGTTTTGGCTTCGGGCGTACTAGCTGGAACATTAATCAAGTCTGGAGCTGCAACTAAAATAGCAGAAGAGATAATTTTGGTTATGGGTGAAAGACGCGCATTATTGGCTATTGCTCTATCGGCTATGATTTTAACATCTGTGGGTGTTTTTGTTGATGTAGCTGTGATTACTGTTGCTCCTATTGCGATATCCGTTGGAAACAAATTAGGGTATTCAAAGGCAGCTTTGCTTATTGCTTTAGTTGGAGGTGGAAAATCTGGAAATACATTTTCTCCAAATCCGAACACTATTGTAGCGGCCGAAAATTTTGRCGTAAGTTTATCCTCTGTTATGGTAGCAGGATTTATTCCGGGTCTTGTGGGATTGGCAGTTACAGTTTTAATAGCAGCACATATACATAAAAAGAGAAAGTTAGAAGACCATGAATTTATTGAAGATGATAATGATGTAATGACTGTAAATTTACCGTCTATAGTGGGAGCTATTACTGCTCCTGTTGTAGTAATAATTTTATTGATGCTTAAGCCAATATTTGGATTAGAAGTTGACCCGTTAGTTGCTTTGCCAGCGGGAGGGTTGATAGGAATGGTTGCTATGAAGAAATCGAAAGAAATGAGAGAATATTTATCATTTGGACTAAAAAAAATGATGCCCGTTGGAATTTTGTTAGTAGGAACAGGCGCTATTGCAGGAATTATTAAAGCCTCTCAATTGCAATATGATTTGATTGCACTAGTAGAAATTATACGGTTGCCAGAATTTTTGCTAGCACCGATTTCTGGTATATTGATGAGCGCTGCAACAGCGTCGTGTTCTGCTGCATCAGCAATTGCGTCATCTACTTTTGCCTCTACCATTACAAAGGCGGTATCTCCATTAGCAGGTGCAGCTATGGTTCATGCGGGTGCTAATGTATTTGGCACACTACCTCAAGGATCGTTTTTTCATATATCAGCAAATTCAGTAAACATGAACTTAGCAGATAGAATGAAGCTTCTTCCGGCTGATAGCTTGGTGGGCTTTGCAATAACGGTGACTTCTACTATTATATACGGATTAATTTTATAGTATAAAAAAACCTCTCATCATCGAGAGGTTTAATTTTATAAAAATGAAGAAAGGAAAGTTAAAATTAAGTTATTATAGCATAACCACTGTGTAAGAATACTTTCATTAAATATTGCCATAAATGGTTCAGATGATGGTGAAGTTGCTATAAATGGAATTACTAAGCAAAAGATCCATATCCAACAAATACCAAAAAATATTCCCAATATAAATCCGCCTAATTTATTAGTAAAATTTATTATAGGTAAACTGGTGATCATATGCAATATTCCTTTAATTATAAATAAAGCTATTTTAGCGAATATAAATACAATTAAAAATGAAATTGAATTTATGATAAAATTAGTTAATACAAGAGCGATAGAATCAGCTGAATGGGATACGCCTATGGTCAATTGACGATCTATATTTCGAAAGAAATGTTCTATAAAAATAGCAGCTCCATCCATTTGATTAGATAATTCTGCCGATGCGGCCTGTAATTGATCTGAAAAATCTAAGTTTGATATAAACGATGATATCCCCCAAATGATATTCTCATCGAATGAAGTTGTATTGATCATAGCTGCGACCACAGGATAGAACAATACGGCAACAGCAAGAGCAATAAATATGGAAATAAATTCAAATATTGCTAGCACCAGTCCTTTTTGGCGATAAATAAACCCTAATAGCAATATAAACGCCAATATTATTATATCTAAAATCATCTAATTTCCCCCTTTGGTAATTAATCTAATAATACTATTATTTGTCACTGCAATGGCCATATAATTATTGAAGAGAACTTCTTGAACATTTTGCTTTGCAATGAATTGGAATATCTCCTTTCCTACCCTATTATAACCTTTAAATATCAGCCCTCCCCCGATCACTACACCACTGGAATTTGCATTAAAATAATTAATAGGAGCATCAAAATCCAGTTTTACAATATATTCCTTAACTTCGTTTAATAGCACTAAAGAGTGCCCCGCATGTGTAGTTGGTGTCGCTGTAACTATAGGTACAAATCCACCAAGAGGCGTCATTTCATCTATGTTAACTTTAAATAGTGTATTGATAAGTGAAATTTGTCGTATTAATTGTCCATTTATATTGTAAAATGTCAAAAATTTATCTCCAATACTTGCAAAAATATTTTCGCTTATAAATTCTATATTATAAACTAAGTTTTTGGACTCTTTATTTGCGTAAAACATGGGATTTGTAACAACCTCTTTTGGTTTGTGTACAGAAATAGCGCCTATGGTAGATTCGAGGGTAGGTCCATTCAAATACAATGACGATACTATAATATATTCTCCATCTGGAGAGACAACAGCGACCATTGGATAGTCTCCATTGCTAGTAAAGCTTCCGCTACTTACCCCGAGATCTCGCCCGGTTTGACTATAGGCAGAAACAATGTGACCACCGTCTACCACTTCTATTACTGCAACTTCACCGTTTGTATTTATACTGAAATTGGCTATTTTATTTTTAAAAATTAATTCATATAATTTACCTTTAGTGCTAAAAACTATAATTTTATTGCCATTAGGTTCACTTAATGCAAAATATGGAAAATTTTTGCGTATTATAATATCGTTAAAACTTAATGTATTTGACCATACTTCAGCTCCATCTTTGCTAAATGCACGAATTCCATCTTTGCTTATATATATAGCTTGATTTTCATTTAGGATTACTTTCTCCATTTGTGTAGGATTAAATTGATAAATGGTAGATCCTAATGTTAACGTTTGTTGATCAATGCTTACTAGCCCTAAGGCATTGAAAATTATGAACACGATTCCTGCAATGGCAAATATTGTTAATATCAATGTAACTTTTATACTGTCTTTTGTATTCATAATTCACCTCTTAATTTGATAAAAAAAAGATAAGTGCTATATAAACACCTATCTCTTTTTTAAAAATTATATTAGCATTTCATACATTTGAATATATTGTTTGGCAGATTGTTCCCAAGCAAAATCTTGAGACATTGCATTTAATTGAATTTGTTTAAAGTCAGTTGGATAATGATGATATAAATTATTGGCTTCTTCGATTTTTTTGTATAACCAATAGCCAGCATAATCTACAAATTCAAATCCTGTACCTTTCTTTGTTTTTTGATTGTAGTGAATAACAGTATCTTTTAAACCGCCTGTTTGTCTAACGATAGGTACTGCGCCATATCTCATAGCCATAAGCTGACCGAGCCCACAAGGTTCAAAATATGAAGGCATTAAGAAGACGTCAGACGCTGCATAGATTTTTTGAGCGAGTTCTTCATTAAAATCTAAAAATACCAAAGAACGATCTGGGTATAAATACTTGAAGTGTCTAAACATATTTTCATATTCTTGATCGCCAGTTCCAAGAACTACAAATTGGATGCCAAGCTCCATAATTTTATCCATAACCCATTGACCAAAAATTGTGTGTTTCATGAGATCAAAGCCTTTTTGATCTGTTAGCCTAGAAATGATAGAAACTAGCATAGAATTATCTTCTTTGAGACCATACTGTTTTTTAAACATTTTTTTGTTCTTTTCTTTGAGCTCTAAGCTATTTATATCAAAATTATAATATAGAGCAGGGTCTGTTTTAGGGTTATAACGCTTGGTATCAATACCGTTTATAATGCCAGAAGATTTCCAGTATAATTGTTCGCGAAGCAAATTATCGAGACCGCAACCATATGTTGGAGTTTTGAGTTCTTCCATATATGTGGGGCTAACTGTATTGATATGGTCTGCGTATAAAAGCCCGGCTTTCATGAAACTATAACCGCCATTAAATTCTAGTTTATCGGAGTTGGCATAACCGTCATTGAGCTCTAGAAAATCAAGAACTTCTCTGCCAAATAAACCTTGATATTTCATGTTGTGGATAGTAAAAACACATTTAATATTTTGATATTTTAAATCCCAGAAATATTTATCTTTTATTAAAAGTGAAATAGGGCCAGTTTGCCAATCGTTGCAGTGGACTATATCTGGTACAAAATCGATCCTGCAGATCAATTCAGCTACAACCTTACAAAAGAATGCAAATCGTTCGCAGTCATCACCATAGCCGTATAAACCATCGCGGTTAAAATAGTGATCATTTTTTATAAAGTAAGTAGGAACATCAGTTGATTTATATAAAATATCTGCGTACTGATGTCTCCATCCAAGTGAAACATTATATCCAGTTACATGTGTAAGTTGATCTTCTGGTAATTTAAAATGTACTGTTCTGTAGTATGGTAATACAACTCTTACATCAAGACCTAGTGTAATGAGCTCTGCGGGTAATGCCCCAGCAACATCTGCTAGTCCTCCGGTTTTTGCGAATGGAACTACTTCGCTGGAAACAAAAAGACATTTTAATTGTTTTTTATTTTTAGTCAAAATATTCTCTCCTTCTGTTGATAGTATAACAGAGAAATTTTCTCGTCATAAAGTATTTTACACGAAATTTTGTATTTTGTCCAATAAAAAAAAATTATTATTCATTTACACGAATCTTAAGTTTTTGTCCCACCCAAATCTTATCGCCATCTTCTATTTCTAAACCACTCCATTCCAAAATTTCATGAACATAGGACTCATCTCCAAAATATTTTTGACTGATCTTTCTAATTGTATCGCCAGGTTCTACTGTATAAACTTCAAAATCTTCTGCGCTTTGAACATCATTAGACTCTGCGGGGATAGTTTCCTCGTGATCAATAGATTCGGTAGGTATAATTACTGTTGGCTCTGGAATGTCTGGTATTTGAGCTGCCGAGCCTACAGGCGTAGAATTATTTAATAATTCATCAATCGGAGAAGATTTTGGTGGAGTAGGAACTGAAGGAATTACAGTTTCTGCAGGTGGTGTTGTTGGTATTACAGCGGTAGGGACAATGGTTGGCGTGGTTGATGGCTGGATAATATTGGTTTGTGCATTAGTACTAGTAATTTGATATGGAAAGTTTTCTTCTTCTTGTTCGTGATTAAATACTGGTTGTGTGAGTACAGTATCGTCATTAGAAAATCTAGCAAAGACTGCCGCTAACGCAAGAACAGCAAAACAACCGGCCACTAGCGAAAAGTTAGATTTTTGTTTTGAACTCTGGGTCTTTGTACGATTAGAATCAGAGTCTCTAAATTGATGAACGGCTCTATCAGGAACTGTTTCAGAAGATTCTGTTACTTCAAGTAATGGGTTGTCCATCATATATTCTTGCATAGCAGGGTTCTGATCATAGAATAAATAATATCCAGTTTGTTCTTTTAGGGTTTCTTCATCATATGCAAAAAATGTTTCTACCTTATTTACAGCATCAACTAATAATAGTAAAGAATATTTATCTCTAAAAAATTCGCGATGCGCTTTAATTTCTTTAGAACTTACCATTGTGCCATAACCAGGTTGCATATGTAGCCAACCTACAATGCTTGCGCCTTTAAAATATTTATCTTTTTCTTTGTTTACGGCTTGCAAGCCTTGTTCACTTAACCATAGATCATCATTAGATAAATACTTCTGAGGAATAGGGATGATACCAACGATAATTGTTTCCTTGTTTTCTTCATAACGTTCACCAATTAAGACAGCAGACAATTCTTTGTGTTGATTAGTGAAAGCATATTGATAAAGGTATGTATGCGCATAATCCTCAATATACACAATATGCTCAGTATCCAAATCACCGATAGGTTTTAATGAATTCGAATCATTTAATAATTTTTCGTATAAAGCTCGTGCATCGATTGTTGTTCGGAACGCAGGTTTTTTTTCTGGAATAAAAATTTCTTTTTCAACAATATCTATTTCTTCGACATTCTCATCGATCGCAGAAAATTGAGTAGCATTAGAGATTGGTTCGTACGCTGGATTATATTCCTCAGGAGCAACGTCATAATTAGGTTCATCATAAGTGGAATCATATTCTGGATCATATTCTGGATCRTAYTCCGGATCATATTCTATTGCAATGTCCTCTTGTGAAGGTTCTGGTTTAGAAATTTTCTTTTGTGCTTCTCTTGAAGAAGTTTTTGGCTCGTATATTATTTTACCCATTATATATTCTCCTTTGTTTTATAATGTTGTTAGTTTTATAATGTTGTTGATTGTAACTGTTATAATTTTACAAATATGACAAAATATTTCGTTAAATTCACTAATACCAATATATTACCAAAATTAGTGTGCAAATTTTGTATGCATACTGTAATATACCATTAATCCCCCTGTTTACTTAGCATTTTTTGTCGAGTATCTAAAATTTTTTATCTACATTTTTCAACAAAATTCAGCTTTTGCATAGAAATTGAAA
>NZ_ABEQ01000086.3 GCF_000171335.1 Candidatus Epulonipiscium viviparus | reverse complement strand
AGCAACACTCGTGTGGAAGCGGTCAGGCCGAATTATTTCTAGATTAATAGATTTGCGGTGTTGACGCATTCGGAGCCAGTTCAAAAAGTATGCGGATTCGGAAGTCGAGTCGTTAGCCGAAGAGTTTGGAGGAAAGATCGTGTTCCATGGAGGAGTTGATACGCAAGGGATTTTGCCAAATGGCACTGCAGAAGAGGTTGCTGCTGAAACTAGGCATATAATAGAAACTTTGGGTAAAAAGGGTGGCTATATTTTGATGGCGTCTCAGGCATTTGAGGGAGATGTTCCGRTTGMAAATATAGAAGCGGTCTATAATGTTTCGAGAGAAGTGTAAAAAATAATTTATGCTACCCCCTATAATTGTCATAAAAAACATGTTAGACTGTGCGAGAAATTGGTTCTCAGGAACTGTAATAAAGGAGTAAGAGTTATGGAAAAAGATTGTAATTGTCATTCATCTGAGGAATGTRGTTGTGGCGCTGGCTGTGATTGCCATGGAGAAGAGCTACCTGTACTTTATTTGACMTTTGATGAYTCGGATGAGGAAGTTGCTTGCGATGTACTTGGAATTTTCCCTGTTGATGGAAAAACTTATATAGCAGTGGTTCCGCAAAATGAAAATGAAGAAGAGGAAGAYGAAGTTCTTATATATCGCTATGAAGAAAATGAGGACGGCGAAGATCCTATGCTGGATGACATTGAATCTGAAGAAGAATACGAACGAGTTTCAGCTGAATTCTTTGAGATTTTCTTTGAGGAAGATGAAGAAAGCGAAGAAAACTAAAAATATAGTGGCTCGCCAATTAGATGCAAGCCACATCTTTTATTAAAATAATTTCAATAATCTATTAACAATAGCAGCGATTTCTGATCTGCTAGCAAAGCCTTGAGGATCAAGTATAGTATTGTCTTTACCAAATATAATTTCATTTGCTACTGCCCACTCCATAGCGTTGACAGCCCACGGAGAAACATTCATAGAATCTCTAAATAAGTTCAAGCTCATGGTTTTGGTGACATCGGCATTCATGTATATTGCATAATTATAGACAGCGTTGACAAGTTCTTCTCGTGTGATTGTATTATCAGGACGGAAAGAGTTGCCATACATATTAAACAAATGATGATCCGCAGCCCAGTTGACTGCCGAAGCATACCAAGGCTCGTCCTGTGCTGCATCTTCTTCTGCCGCCGCCGATAATCTATATAGGATAGCTGCGATTTGAGCACGGGTGGAGTTGGCTAATGGAATAAATCGAGTATCAGTCATTCCAACCATAATGCCTTGATCAAAGACTGCTTCTACATCGTCAAAAAACCAGTCCGACGCTGTTACATCGATAAACGGCATTTTTACCGTCGAGTCTACCATAAATATTGAGAAATGGTTGGTGTCGAATGAAATTTCATTAAGCGTTTCTGAATAGGTAGTTGCTAACGCTTCTAACGTTCCATCCTCTGCGACATGGTAAACTTGAATAGAGTTTGGATCATGATTTTTTGGCAAGAAATATTCGAGAGTGATGGTGATTGGGTTATCGAAATCACTAACTTTTTGATCGTCCTTTAAAATATCGATATTAAATGCAAAGTCCCCGTCAATTGCTTCAGTCTGAGCGGCTGATAGCTCCAATTTATCGTCTACAGCGATGCTAAATGTAACATCGTCATGTCTAACCTTAGATATCAATTCACCAAAAGCGCTATTATTCAAAGTAAACCTTCCCAAATCTGTTGCAACATACAACGAGCCATCTTTTGCCAAATCTGAGAGAGAATGAGCATCGAGGGCGACGTCCACCTGATCTACTGCAGGAGAGCTATCCACAAAAATATTTAATCTCGGAGTTTTATCGCGCACAGAATCTAGAAGATCATCGATAGCATTCCGAACAATTACGCTAGGAATAGATGAACTTGTAAACCCGTGAACCGCATCTTTGTCCGAAATATTAATATCCACAAAAGTAGAATCGTTAGAGTGTACCGGAGAATCAGTTTTGAAAGAATCAGTTTTCAATGAGCTATTACTGTACCCGCTACTTCCACTGCTGCTCCCGCCACTGCTTCCACCGCTATATCTGTTACTACTTCCACTACTACTTCCGTTCGTAGAAGAAGTTTTGGAGCCATATTTTTTAGCATTATTGAAAGAACTGATCGCAGCTGAGAGTTCAGATTTAGTAGAATCTACCTCAGATTTCGATGCATCTGAATTATCGTAAACGCTCTGAGCACTGGCAATGGCATCGGTGAGTGCGGCATAAATTTCAGTAGAAACCCATTTGGATGAAGGAGAAATATCCGTACCGTCATCGCTAGATTTTGCGGTTGCAAGGGTAGCGTTAGCCGATGAGAGTAATGTCTCTAATGCGGCCTTGTCAACTGCACTGACCATCGTGCCATTTTGCTTAGCATTATTGAAAGAAGTGATCGCAGCTGAGAGATCGGCTTTAGCAAAATCTACCTCAGATTTCGATGCATCTGAATTATCGTAAACGCTCTGAGCATCGGCAATGGCATCGGTGAGTGCGGCATAAATTTCAGTAGAAACCCATTTGGATGAAGGAGAAATATCCGTACCGTCATCGCTAGATTTTGCGGTTGCGAGGGTAGCGTTAGCCGATGAGAGCAATGTCTCTAATGCGGCCTTGTCAACTGCATTGACCATCGTGCCGTTTTGCTTAGCATTATTGAAAGAACTGATCGCAGCTGAGAGATCGGCTTTAGCAAAATCTACCTCAGATTTCGATGCATCTGAATTATCGTAAACGCTCTGAGCATCGGCAATGGCATCGGTGAGTGCGGCATAAATTTCAGTAGAAACCCATTTGGATGAAGGAGAAATATCTGTACCGTCATCACTGGATTTTGCGGTTGCGAGGGTAGCGTTAGCCGATGAGAGTAATGTCTCTAATGCGGCCTTGTCAACTGCATTGACCATCGTGCCGTTTTGCTTAGCATTATTGAAAGAACTGATCGCAGCTGAGAGTTCAGATTTAGTAGAATCTACCTCAGATTTCGATGCATCTGAATTATCGTAAACACCCTGAGCGCTGGAAATGGCATCGGTGAGTGCGGCATAAATTTCAGAGGAAACCCATTTGGATGAAGGAGAAATATCTGTACCGTCATCACTAGATTTTGCGGTTGCAAGGGTAGCGTTAGCCGATGAGAGTAATGTCTCTAATGCGGCCTTGTCAACTGCATTGACCATCGTGCCATTTTGCTTAGCATTATTGAAAGAACTGATCGCAGCTGAGAGTCCAGCTTTAGTAGAATCTACCTCAGATTTCGATGCATCTGAATTATCGTAAACGCTCTGAGCATCGGCAATGGCATCGGTGAGTGCGGCATAAATTTCAGTAGAAACCCATTTGGATGAAGGAGAAATATCCGTACCGTCATTGCTGGATTTTGCGGTTGCAAGGGTAGCGTTAGCCGATGAGAGTAATGTCTCTAATGCGGCCTTGTCAACTGCATTGACCATCGTGCCATTTTGCTTAGCATTATTGAAAGAACTGATCGCAGCTGAGAGTTCAGMTTTAGTAGAATCTACCTCAGATTTCGATGCATCTGAATTATCGTAAACRCYCTGAGCATCGGCAATGGCATCGGTGAGTGCGGCATAAATTTCAGTRGAAACCCATTTGGATGAAGGAGAAATATCCGTACCGTCATCRCTAGATTTTGCGGTTGCRAGGGTAGCGTTAGCCGATGAGAGTAATGTCTCTAATGCGGCCTTGTCAACTGCATTGACCATCGTGCCRTTTTGCTTAGCATTATTGAAAGAASTGATCGCAGCTGAGAGWTCRGMTTTAGTAGAATCTACCTCAGATTTCGATGCATCTGAATTATCGTAAACGCCCTGAGCAYYGGMAATGGCATCGGTGAGTGCGGCATAAATTTCAGTAGAAACCCATTTGGATGAAGGAGAAATATCCGTACCGTCATCACTGGATTTTGCGGTTGCGAGGGTAGCGTTAGCCGATGAGAGTAATGTCTCTAATGCGGCCTTGTCAACTGCATTGACCATCGTGCCGTTTTGCTTAGCATTATTGAAAGAACTGATCGCAGCTGAGAGTCCAGCTTTAGCAAAATCTACCTCAGATTTCGATGCATCTGAATTATCGTAAACGCTCTGAGCATCGGCAATGGCATCGGTGAGTGCGGCATAAATTTCAGTAGAAACCCATTTGGATGAAGGAGAAATATCCGTACCGTCATTGCTGGATTTTGCGGTTGCGAGGGTAGCGTTAGCCGATGAGAGTAATGTCTCTAACGAAGTCTTGTCAACTGCACTGACCATCGTGCCGTTTTGCTTAGCATTATTGAAAGAACTGATCGCAGCTGAGAGATCGGCTTTAGTAGAATCTACCTCAGATTTCGATGCATCTGAATTATCGTAAACGCTCTGAGCACTGGCAATGGCATCGGTGAGTGCGGCATAAATTTCAGAGGAAACCCATTTGGATGAAGGAGAAATATCTGTACCGTCATCACTGGATTTTGCGGTTGCGAGGGTAGCGTTAGCCGATGAGAGTAATGTCTCTAATGCGGCCTTGTCAACTGCATCGATCATCGTGCCATTTTGCTTAGCATTATTGAAAGAACTGATCGCAGCTGAGAGATCGGCTTTAGTAGAATCTACCTCAGATTTCGATGCATCTGAATTATCGTAAACGCTCTGAGCACTGGAAATGGCATCGGTGAGTGCGGCATAAATTTCAGAGGAAACCCATTTGGATGAAGGAGAAATATCCGTACCGTCATCACTAGATTTTGCGGTTGCGAGGGTAGCGTTAGCCGATGAGAGTAATGTCTCTAATGCGGCCTTGTCAACTGCATTGACCATCGTGCCATTTTGCTTAGCATTATTGAAAGAAGTGATCGCAGCTGAGAGATCGGCTTTAGCAAAATCTACCTCAGATTTCGATGCATCTGAATTATCGTAAACGCTCTGAGCACTGGCAATGGCATCGGTGAGTGCGGCATAAATTTCAGTAGAAACCCATTTGGATGAAGGAGAAATATCCGTACCGTCATCGCTAGATTTTGCGGTTGCGAGAGTAGCGTTAGCCGATGAGAGTAATGTCTCTAATGAAGATTTATTACCGATGCCAATTTGGGTTCCCGCACGTTTGGCTTCATCGAACGCCTTCGAAGCTTTATCGAGAGCCTCAACCGCGGAATCTACAACGGCCTGTTTGGTAGCATCATTCGCAACGGCAGTAGCAGTTGATATCGCATCGGAAAGCGCATCGTAATCGGAGTGAGTAACCCACATGTCGGCGACATCAACATCGGCACCATCATCACTGACTGTTGCACTCGCGAGGTTAGCGGCAGCCGCATCGATAGACGCTAATAACGAAGTTTTATCGGCAATTTCAATTTTGGTTCCCGCACGTTTGGCTTCATCAAACGCATTCGAAGCTTTATCGAGAGCCTCAACTGCGGAATCTACAACGGCCTGTTTGGTAGCATCATTCGCCACGGCAGTAGCAGTTGATATCGCATCGGAAAGCGCATCGTAATCGGAGTGAGCAACCCACATGTTGGCAACATCAACATCGGAGCCGTCATCACTGACTGTTACACTCGCGAGGTTTGCGGTGGCCGCATCGATCAAAGTCAATAATGAAGTTTTGTCAGCGACCTCAATTTTGGTTCCCGCACGTTTGGCTACATCGAATGAATTCGAAGCTTTATCGAGAGCCTCAACCGCGGAATCTACAGAAGCCTGTTTGGTAGCGTCATTCGCCACGGCAGTAGCAGTTGATATCGCATCGGAAAGCGCATCGTAATCGGAGTGAGTAACCCACATGTCGGCGACATCAACATCGGCACCATCATCACTGACTGTGACACTCGCGAGGTTAGCGGTGGCCGCATCGATCAAAGCTAATAACGAAGTTTTATCGGCAATCTCAATTTTGGTTCCCGCACGTTTGGCTTCATCAAACGCATTCGAAGCTTTATCGAGCGCTTCAACCGCGGAATCTACAACGGCCTGTTTGGTAGCGTCATTCGCCACGGCAGTAGCAGTTGATATCGCATCGGAAAGAGCATCGTAATCGGAGTGAGTAACCCACATGTCGGCGACATCAACGTCGGTGCCATCATCACTGACTGTTACACTCGCGAGGTTTGCGGTGGCCGCATCGATAGACGCTAATAATGAAGTTTTGTCAGCGACCTCAATTTTGGTTCCCGCACGTTTGGCTTCATCAAACGCCTTCGAAGCTTTATCGAGAGCCTCAACCGCGGAATCTACAACGGCCTGTTTGGTAGCATCATTCGCCACGGCAGTAGCAGTTGATATCGCATCGAAAAGCGCATCGTAATCGGAGTGCGCAACCCACATGTTGGCAGCATCAACATCGGAGCCGTCATCACTGACTGTTACACTCGCGAGGTTAGCGGCAGCCGCATCGATCAACGCTAATAACGCAGATTTGTCGGCAATCTCAATTTTGGTTCCCGCACGTTTGGCTTCATCAAACGCATTTGAAGCTTTATCGAGAGCCTCAACCGCGGAATCTACAACGGCCTGTTTGGTAGCATCATTCGCCACGGCAGTAGCAGTTGATATCGCATCGGAAAGAGCATCGTAATCGGAATGAGCAACCCACATGTTGGCAGCATCAACATCGGAGCCGTCATCACTGACTGTTGCACTCGCGAGGTTAGCGGCAGCCGCATCGATAGACGCTAATAATGAAGTTTTGTCAACGACCTCAATTTTGGTTCCCGCACGTTTGGCTTCATCAAACGCATTTGAAGCTTTATCGAGAGCCTCAACCGCGGAATCTACAACGGCCTGTTTGGTAGCATCATTCGCCACGGCAGTAGCAGTTGATATCGCATCGGAAAGAGCATCGTAATCGGAATGAGCAACCCACATGTTGGCAGCATCAACATCGGAGCCGTCATCACTGACTGTTGCACTCGCGAGGTTAGCGGCAGCCGCATCGATAGACGCTAATAATGAAGTTTTGTCAACGACCTCAATTTTGGTTCCCGCACGTTTGGCTTCATCAAACGCATTTGAAGCTTTATCGAGAGCCTCAACTGCGGAATCTAAAACGGCTTGTTTGGTCGCGGTTCTCAAAACAGCAGTAGCGGTTGATATCGCATTAAACAAAGTGTCACAATCGGAGTGAGTAACCCACATGTCGGCAACATCAACGTCGGTGCCATCATCACTGACTATTGCACTCGCGAGGTTAGCGGCAGCCGCATCGATCAACGCTAATAACGCAGATTTGTTAACGACCTCAATTTTGGTTCCCGCACGTTTGGCTTCATCGAACGCCTTCGAAGCTTTATCGAGAGCCTCAACCGCGGAATCTACAACAGCCTGTTTGGTAGCGTCATTCGCCACGGCAGTAGCAGTTGATATCGCATCGGAAAGCGCATCGTAATCGGAGTGAGCAACCCACATGTTGGCAGCATCAACATCGGAGCCGTCATCACTGACTGTTACACTCGCGAGGTTTGCGGTGGCCGCATCGATCAAAGCCAATAACGCAGATTTGTTAACGACCTCAATTTTGGTTCCCGCACGTTTGGCTACATCGAACGAATTCGAAGCTTTATCGAGAGCCTCAACTGCGGAATCTACAACGGCCTGTTTGGTAGCGTCATTCGCCACGGCAGTAGCAGTTGATATCGCATCGGAAAGCGCATCGTAATCGGAGTGAGTAACCCACATGTCGGCGACATCAACATCGGCACCATCATCACTGACTATTGCACTCGCGAGGTTTGCGGTGGCCGCATCGATCAAAGCTAATAACGCAGATTTGTCGGCAATCTCAATTTTGGTTCCCGCACGTTTGGCTTCATCAAACGCCTTCGAAGCTTTATCGAGAGCCTCAACCGCGGAATCTACAACGGCCTGTTTGGTAGCATCATTCGCCACGGCAGTAGCAGTTGATATCGCATCGGAAAGCGCATCGTAATCAGAGTGAGCAACCCACATGTTGGCAGCATCAACATCGGAGCCGTCATCACTGACTGTTACACTCGCGAGGTTAGCGATAGCCGCATCGATAGACGCTAATAATGAAGTTTTGTCAGCGACCTCAATTTTGGTTCCCGCACGTTTGGCTTCATCAAACGCCTTCGAAGCTTTATCGAGCGCTTCAACCGCGGAATCTACAACGGCCTGTTTGGTAGCATCATTCGCCACGGCAGTAGCAGTTGATATCGCATCGGAAAGCGCATCGTAATCGGAATGAGCAACCCACATGTTGGCAGCATCAACATCGGCACCATCATCACTGACTGTTACACTCGCGAGATTAGCGGTGGCCGCATCGATCAAAGCTAATAACGCAGATTTGTCGGCTGGAGCTCCCAAACTTTTTTCATCAAATACTTTTAGAATTTCTGCTAGATTGAGTTCATATTGCGTGAGTTGATTCTGGCTGAGTTGTGTACCGGAACTCAAGATTGTAAACAGATTTAATATGGTATCTTTGGCAGTGTTATAAGATTTGAGAGGAATCCAGTATTTGTTTGTAGCGATGTCCGTTCCATCAACGCTTCCCGCTGTGGTGGCAAGTAGCTCTTGAGCAAACATTAGAGCATCGATTAATTTTGTTGGATCCATCGTCGCAACCTTTTTGGCAGCAGTGAAAGCCTTTTGCGCCGTATCGACTGCCATAGACGCATTATTCACATCGACTTGAGTGGCTGCAGTGGTAGAAGCAACCGCCTTGCCACTTGCGATTGCCGCTTCGAGCGCTTCGTATGTCGCGGTATCAACCCAAGTAATACCAGCGATTACGTCAAAGCCATCGTCGCTTTTGGCAGCTGTAGTTAGTTCTGAGATGGCGGCTTTGAGAGATGTTTGTAATGAAGATTTGTCGGCAAGACCGGGATTGGTGCCAACATGTTTTGAAGCATTGAAGGTCTCGATCGCATTCTGTAAGTTGGTCGTTGCCCTATCGATGTAGTTCTGATTGGCAGATTTGTTACTAAGAGAGCCTTCGGCCATGACAATAGCCATGACGATAGCGTTTTTTGTAKTTGCAGTTACCCATACTTGATCAGAATCCAAGTCAGCGCCGTTGTTAGAACTGGTATGAATTTTTGTATGAGTCTGCTTTGCTATATTGATTAGATTGGCTAGCGCTTCTCTAGTCACGACGGCAGTTTTTTTATTGGCAGCAAATACGATGGTTGCAGTGGCGATGTCGCTCTTGGCTGACGAAATTTCATTTGCAGTAGCCGTGGCTTTGGAGACTATAACCTCTCCATTTGCTATCGTGGTTTCGAGTGATTCATAGATGGATTGGAAAACCCATGTCGCTCCGTCTGCAACATCTTTGCCGTCTACACTTTTGGTGGCAGCATCGATCAAAGTTTTCGCATTGGCTATCGCGGCTTGTAGTTCTGTTTTGTCGAGCTGAGTACCGTCTTTGAAATCAAATTCATAATTTTCGATAGTTCTGGTAGCTTCTATAATTTGTGTAGAGGTGGCATCGGGATTATCGTATACTGCTTGTATTGCCGCAAGAGTGGCGGTGGCGGCGGCATGCTCCGGTTGTGTGATCCACTTTTCGTAGATAGAAATATTACTGCCATCGGTACTGATTTGGATACCATCTATAATGCTTTTCATGGAGTTGATGGCGTCGTTTAGTTTATTTTTATAGGTTGATAGCGCTACTGTTCCGGGATATCGATTATGATTCATAATATCGTTGTAGTACGCTAACATAGCATATGCTCGATCGGCCTCTATTTGAGTGGAATGTGAATTTATATTTTCCGCAGCGGATAGATGTTCTATTACTGAATCATAATATTGTTCAGATAACCAATACTTATCGACAGGAATATCATCGCCATTGTTACTTCTTAAAGTTATTTCTAAACCAGCTTGTACCAAATCGATGGTCTTTTGCAAAGAGTATGTATCTATGGGTTGAGTCCCTTCTTTTTTGGCTCGATTAAAGCTGGTATATGCTGCAACAAGGGATGTATGCAGAGAATCAACTTCGGCCTGAGTTTTGGCAGCAGAAGCTTTGGCTATTGCAGTTTGGAGAGCGTCGTACTCGGCATAGGTTGTCCATTGATTATAGGGATTTAGCTCGGCACCAGTTTCGGAAACCGCCGTCGTGGCTAAATTATTTTTGGCAGCAACAATTAAGGCCTCGAGCGCAGAGGCATCGACAGTTTCGCTAGACAAAGTGGCAATGGTATTAGAGAATATGCCACTTCCGTATTGGATATCATCTCCGGTGAGGTATGTGAGCTGATTTCCTGCTAAAGCAAAGCCCCATATTTCATGTGCGGAGTGTTCTTTGGAGGCGGCGGGAAGTGAAATATCGAGATCGACCACTTCTGATTTTTGAGTTGCAAAATTATATTTCATAATTGCCTGAGGCGTGTTATAGTATAAAGCTCCATCGTGATATCCAAAACCCGTAAATTTTCCGATCCAGGTTAAGTTAGATGGAGTCTGCCAGGTTATATTTGGAAGAACATCYGCGATTAATTTAGACTCGCCAGTTGCGGTATCCATAGAGTATATACTTCCTGTTATATCCTTTGATGATGGTCGATTGTTATCTATATAATATGCAGTTCCRTCAACAAAAGCGAAAGGTGAAGTGGTAAGAAACCGATCTTCATATTTGGTACTATCGGCCGTATATACTACAGTKTTTGTCCAATCATCTGGCGTTTGATTTATCTGAATTTTTCTAGAACTGCTAATCATAAAGTTACTATGTGAGGCCCGCCCAGTTCGATTTGGGGTAGGATCGGCCCAGGTAAAGTCGATATTATACCACTCACCATCGCACTCGACCATGTTCCAGATGTGGTTAAGATGTCCTGAGGATACTGTAATATTGGGAATGTTTAACTCGTTTAATATTAGCTTTGCAACATCAGCATACGATTCGCAAACTCCTACCCYCTCTTCAAYAAAACGCGCTTTGTCGCGAACTTCGGCTTCTGCGTTTAAACCTTCTGTATCGTACGCATACGTAACAGCCAGGTAGTCGTTTAAAATCAGTAGCTTGTCCAAAACGGTGTTTCCGCTCGCAGTTAAAGAGACCACTTTGTCGATCTCGTTTGATAAWATTGTAAAGTAGTAGTCATAATTATCGGCCAAATGTCGATCATATTTTGGAATTATAGATTTCAGCATGTTGTCATCATCTACAAAATAGTTCCAACCCTCTATAACATGAAATAGGCGTTTATCGTTGGCKAGTAGTTCGCGAAAAAAAGTGTTKCCTTCTTCTTTAGTCATGTTTAACGAAGACATATCTATAAGAGGAGCTTCGGCGATTAATGATTGGACCATTGACTCCTGAAATGCCGCCGAGTCTTTTGAGGTGTATAAGGGGGCATCGTGGGGCCAGGTGGTGGATGTGTCCAGAGGATTATATTCATATACTTCCATATGTACGGCATTCTCGTTCGCATATGTTATCTGAACAAAGGGGCTATAATTAAACATGGATGGAATGGCTATTTGTTGTAATAGCATAGAAGATATTATAAGTGTACTAAATTTTCTTTTCATAAGCGTCATCCTTTTCTTTTTATATTTAGGTTACGCCTATATTGTACCTTTTTGGCACATTTTAGTCAAATAATATGCCCGAAGTTTCCTTGTCAATTTTAGGCAATCTGGATTTTTTTTGTATTTACGAACAATTAATTGCTATTATACAAGTAGAAAACCTAATTTTTTCTGRTACTCACAAACARCTGATTTCGGTTATGCAAGTAGAAAACCATTTTATTTACTTTATCTTGCGATGCTTTCTTATCATCTAGTAATAACCGACTTTCGATAAGCTTGTCTTCTAAATAAGTGTAATATGTTGGAGATGTCCAAAAAATTTTATCCTCATTGAGGTCCGCTGGACTTGTGGCTGTCGTGGCAAGATTATTTTCGGCAATAGCTACTATGCGTGCCAATAAAGTTTTGTCGGCTTTAATTTTTCCGGATTCTTTAGCGAAGTTAAACTCGGAGTACGCAGCAAGAAGGGCGTCCTGAGCTTCGTCTGTTGCGGCTCCTTCGGAGGCAGCAGAAATTGCGTCGGCAAATGCTTCGTATTCGGTTGCAGTTACCCATTGGTTATATGGATTTATGTCGTCTCCGGTTGGGTCAACTATTACGGTATCGAGATTGGCTCGCGATGTATCGATAAGCTGTTCAAGAGCGTCGTTGGCGGCGACACTAACCAGGTTATGTTCAAAGTCAGATAATTTTTTTATGTCATCTCCAGAAACAAGCGTGAGTTGCGTATCTGAAACCTTTAGTCCCCACAACTCTTCGGTCATATCGATATTTAATGGAGTAGCCTTGTCGGTGGTAACGTCATATAGCATCACAGTAGTAGGGGTGTTATAGTATAGCATTCCGCCGATTTCTCCAAATCCTGTATATTTTCCGGCATAATATGTAGAAGCGGAGGTATACCATTTCGTATCTGCAAGTGCCTCGTAAATCAACGTGCTTTCTCCTGTTTKCACATCGAGAGAATATATATTTCCCGTTGCAGATCCGTCGTCCGTTGTAACATTGTTAATATAATAGAGGGCATCGTCGAGAACAGCGAACGGTGCGGTCGTGGCTCTAAACATTTCTTCATATTTTAAACTGTCRGCGATATACGGAACAGTGTTTGTCCAATCATCGAGTTTTTTATTCAGCTCAATTTTTCGATCATTACTTACCATAAAATTTTCATGCGAAGCTCGACCAGTTAAATTTGGCGTAACATCTGACCACGTAAAATCAACGTTATACCAGTGCCCCTCGTTTTCTACCATATTCCAGATGTGGTTTAATCGTATAGATGAAACGGTAATATTTGGAATTCCAAGCTCGTTTAGCACTAATTTTGCAAAGTCAGCATACGATTCACATACGCCGCGTCGCTCCTCAATAAATCGAACTTTATCGCGAATTTCRGTATCAGATTTTAAACCCAAAGTATCGTATTCAAAATTGGTCGCCAGGTAATCGTTAATAATAAGAATTTTCTCCAAATCCGTTTTGCCCTCCGAAGCTAAAGCAACGACCTTGTCAATTTCGGTATCTAGTAAATTGTAATAATAATCATAGTTATCAACTAAGTGCCTGTCATAGTTTGGATAGATCGTGGTTAATACTTTGTCGTCGTCTACCTTGGGATACATCCAACCCTTTAACACATGAAAAAGGCGCTTGTCATTTGCTAACAATTCGCGAAAATACGCGTTAGCGTCTTCGGTATTTAGATCTAAGTGGCTGATGTCGATRGCGATTTCCTCTTTTAATAACGCATTGGCGATCAGCTCTTTTGCCATATCCCGATTGCGAGCGGAGCTTGGCCAGGTTACAGAAATATCGAGGGCGGTGTCTTCTTTGATTTGTAAGATTGGTTCAGATGGTATGTACGCTTCGGTTTTTA
>NZ_ABEQ01000087.3 GCF_000171335.1 Candidatus Epulonipiscium viviparus | reverse complement strand
CCTATACTCCAACACGTTCATTAGCAGATCCTTCGTTGCATCTACCACTATTTTGGTTCCCGAATTTTGTAGCGCTTCCATCATATCTCTGTATGTCGCATCTGGCAATGATGCTGGAATCGCGCCTGCCAAAACCAAGATGTCGTCTGCCGTCAGAGTTGCTATTTTCTGATTTAGATGCAACAAATCTTCGGATGAAATAGCCGCGCCACTGCCATTTACTCCAGTCTCCGATGTCGCATCAGTTATCTTTACATTAATTCTCGAAAAGCCTTCCTTCAACTTTATGAAATCTGCAATAACACCTTCTTTAAACGTTGCCTGCTCGATATAGTCGCCCGTAAAGCCTGCAACAAATCCCAGGGCCTTGTTTGTTACACCCAGCCTGTTAAGTATAATGGATACATTAATACCTTTTCCTCCTGGCAATATGTATTCTGCTGAAGATCGATTGATTTCTCCGATTTCGAGTTGAGATAGATCCACCATATAATCTACCGACGGATTAAAAGTAATCGTATTAATCATCTTATTTCCTCCTTATCAATTTATCTATTTTTATTTTACTGCAAAACCCAGTCATTGTCAATCAAAATCGTTCAAAATCATTCATTTCGTTATTTTTAACATATTTCTGACACCAATTTTATCACTTCTTAACAATACACTAGGCTGACAGTTGGCTTATCCCACATATATTACATTAGTCTGTTTTGCTATATCTTCTATCTCCTTCGCATTGGTTATTAGCACTGCGTCTGCCAAATTCGCAAAGCTCACAAAATTATACTTAGACAACTTACTTTCATCTGCAACTACATATGCTGTTGCACAGTTACCCAATGCCTTTCGCTTAACTTGCGCCTCCTCTACCTCTGGCGTTACGTATCCCATTTTTGTACTCACCCCATTGGCCCCAAAAAAACCTACATTAAAATGATATCTCTCCAACTCATCTACGACTTTTGCTCCCACTATCGCTTCTGTTATTGGTTTCACTTTTCCCCCAACGATGATCACGTCTATATCTCTGTTTAGCAATGTTTTTATATGATTTAAACCGTTCGTTACCACCGTAACATTTTTTGCCTGGATAAATTGCGAGATCAATTCTGTCGTCGTCCCTGCGTCTATATAGACCATGTCCCCATCATTTATTAACGATGCCGCCTTTGCTGCCAACGCCGTCTTTGCTGCTAGATTTATCTCCTTTCTTGCATTTCGTTGCGCATCTTTTTCAAATGCAGTCGAGTTTATTGCCACCGCACCTCCATAACATTTTTTGAGTAAATTTTGATTATCCAAATTCACTAAATCACGCCGCACTGTCGATTCCGAAGCTCCTAGCTCTATTATCAAATCTGCTATTGCGACAGTTCCTGTTGCATTTACCAATTGCAATATTTTTTTATATCTCTCCTCTGTAATCATATTGTCACCCTCTTTTTTTTTTATCTATTGTAATACTTTTTGTATAATTTGGCAACGCTTGTCCTCTTTTTAATCTGCATAAAAGTTGCTGCATCAACTTATTATATCAATGCAGCTCACATATTTATTCGCTTACTTTGTTAACCTTCTTACAATCCGTTTTGCTTCTTCGTGTCCCTTGTCTGCTGCCTTTGCAAAGTATTGTAGCGCCATGCCTAGATTCTGCTCTACGCCATAACCGTTTCTGTAACACCAGCCAACGTTGTATATACCTTCTGGATCGCCTTGGTTTGCCGCTTGTAAATAGCAACTGTACGCTCTGCTTAAATTTTGCATTGTGCCTACGCCATCTCTATAGCAATACCCTAAGTTGTTTTGAGCTGGTGCGTATCCGCGAGTTGCTGCCGCTTCATATAGTTCAATTGCCCATTCGTCGGATGCTTTTATTCTATCATTATTCTGGTACAGTTGTTCTGAACCCCTCTTTGCTTCAATATATCCCTGATCCACCGATACTCTATATAATTCACGCTCTTTTTGCAAGTTGGGTTTTTCAAATACTCCCTCCCGAAATCCAGTTCCTAGATTATTTAAGGCATCATAACATCCTCTGCGTGCCGCTTCTATATAAAGATCCATTGCATGATTTATATCCTTTTCGACCCCATGTCCTTTTTGGTAACACCATCCCAGGTTGTTTACTGCCTGCGCATCTCCTTGCTTTGCTGCCATCTCGTACATTGTTTTTGCTTTCTGATACGACTGAACCACTCCCGCACCATTATAATAGCAGTTYCCTAGCTCAGTTCGCGCACTTGCAACTGCTTGTCGAGTTTCATCAATTATTCTATTCATCAAAGTATATCCCACGACGTCTTGCCAATTTGCCGCTCGGCTCAACCAAACTGTTCCTTGCTCATAATTTTGCACTGTTCCTATTCCATATATATAACATTTTCCCAACTCGTATTGAGATGGCACATGTCCTTGTTTTGCTGCATTCAAAAATAAATCAAACGCTGCCGYGGCTTTTTCATTTGCTATAAACTCTTTTCCTAATGCATATTTAGCATTGATATCTCCTTGCTCCGCTAATCTTAGAAGTTTGAGATCAACATTTGCGGTATTCGTTACCTTCTTGATGGATTCTACTCTATCTTGCAATGATCCAACCCTTTGAAAAGTCATATGACGCCTCCTTATTTTTGCTATATTTATTAGTCATTCGTATTGTATTCCAATCTATTAAAATTTGTGCTTGTCTCCACCTAGTTTTTGCTCATTTTTAGAATAAATGAGAACATTTTATCTCACACTAATTGTAAAACCACTTAACCTATTTATTCACGGAGGTAACCAAATGACTTCTCGTCAATTACAAGCTTATAATACCAAACACAAGATTATTCAATGCGCTATTGATCTATTTCAACAGGAGGACTTTAAAGATATTAAAATTAAGACTATTTGCGATGCTGCCGACATCTCTATTGGTACATTTTACCATTATTTTGATTCCAAGGAGGATATCATTATCAAAACCTTTGAGCAGTGCGATATGCTATTAGCCGATCAGCAATACGATTTAACCGACCTCACTCCAGAGCAAAAAATTAAGTCTATTTTACAGCAGATGGCTTTTATTTATGAAAAAAACAGTGCCAGCTTTTTAAGTCAGCTTCTCATCACTCAACTTGCCATTAACAACAAATACCTTTTGAGCACTTCCCGATACTTATATACCGAAATTTATAAACATTTTCAGCAAGGGCTAGATCAAGGAGATTTTCATTCCTCTAGAACCGCTCCTTCTTTAACTTCTTCTTTATTGCGATGGCTTAGGGGAGCCTTATACGAGTGGTGTCTCAACGAAGGGAGCTATAGCATATCGAATTTAATTCAAGATGACGCTACTCTATTTTTTGATGCTATCAGAAAATAGTTTTATCCAAGGTAGCTAATATTTCTTCTCGCAGCTATCTTGGATAAGTTATACATTTTATTCTACTTCATGCTAAAACACAAAAAATATATCTACTATAGTAACTCCAAATATTATACATATTACCAATACAGCCAAAGTCAATATAGGTGTATATTTATATATTATATTTGATGATAACCATTGTTTGTTTCCATGTAAAATCGCCGCAAACGGCGACGCAGCCGGTGTAATTGTAGCAATCAATACCGTATAAATAAACAAAGACACTATTGGCTCCATTGTCATATGCATACTGCTAACATCTGCAGCAATTATTGGCAACAAGATTAATCCTATAATTGTTCCACTACAAATATTTGTTAAAAGAATCGCTAATGTTAAAAGTAAGCATATAAATAATATACTTGACTCGGTTGCTAATATTGGTTGTAATATCATTGTTAAGAACTCTGTCACTCCTGTGATCTCATTTGTCAATGCATTGCCTAATAATAATGATGCAGAAATTATAAAGATGGAATTCCAATACATATGTGTCGCACCAATTTTTTGAAAATCTATAATTGCTTTCCCTTTAATTCTAAAAGCACATAATGCCGCAACAAACCCAATTACTATACCCACTTGTGTTTTATTTAAAAATTCATATAGCCATATATCTGTTGGCAAAATACTCGGCAACAGCATAGCGACAATATACAATACAAATGCAGATATAATAATTTTTCCTTTGATATCTATAGTGATTAATGTCTTCTCCTTAAACATATCAATATTAATTGTTTTTAGTCTTGTTACATCCACTTTAATGATATACTTCATCACTGCCAGCAGTCCAATAATATTCAAAATCGATAATGTTAAACTCATTCCCAAATAAGACACATTATTTATCGCGACACCTGTTAAACTATTAAAATTAGTAATTAACACAAGTGGAATATTTTTAAATGGCGCTGTACTAAATCCCAATATAGATGTAATAACGATTGCTATAAGCGATGTTGATACATATTTATCCTCTTTTGTATATCCCAGCTCTTCAAATACTTCATATAAAATAGACCAATACAAAAATATAGCAGCAAAGCTAGATGATAAAAATGATAAAAAATAACATCCTAATAAAATAGCAAACGTAAACATCCACGGACGACCATTTATGCATTTTATGGTTAAAAACCATCTCCCCAGGTATGCTGTCATATTTGTTTCTATTAATGCTCCTATGAAAATTAATGTAAATATAGTCTGCACCACAGTTGGACTTCCTAAAAAATTCATCATCAGTTCCGACATAGACATATACTCTATACTTCCTAGTAAAAACACACTTAGTAAACTTGGCCATATACTGTCCACAAAAGTCCACAAATATATTATCCCAATAAATATAGCTATAATTTTCATTCCAATCTCCGTTATAGAATATATTGGCTCTATGTTTCCAATTAATATCATAAGCAAAATACCTATAACAGAATGCAGTAGATATCGATAGTTTGAGTTAATTATTTTAACCATATTTAATCCCTCTTTATTTATGTTTATTATAGAAGTATCTCATTAAACAAAAATTCCAAATTGAATACATATAAACGCAACTGCTAACGCTGAAAATCCTCCAACAAACGAACCTTTAATATAAATCTTTAATGCTAGTTTATAATCTATTTTTGTCAACGAAATTGTATTTGCAATCGCTGCCGCATGAGGTGCCAATGACGAGAAAGTAACTATAGTGATTAATCGTTGTATAACTCCTGGAGCTAATCCTGCCGCCATAAAATTTGCTAAAATTGTTTCCCCAAATCCTCTTAATGCCGCCACACCGCTACACACAATAAATGTACCCACTAATGCCAATATTGAGCCTGCTACTAAGGGCGAAAACGAGCTTAGCCCTTCTGTAATAACTGCAAATCCGCTCGATGCAGAAATGACACTAGCCACTGCCGATGTTGCGGCAACATTTAGAAGCGGCACATAAGATGATAGTAATCCTGTCGTTACAATATTATTGAATCCTTTTGTTTTTAATCTCTTAAATGACAATGCTCCACATATCACAATGCCTATAGTTAAAGCTACAATTACATGTACTTCAAATATGGTAGAAAATAAAATAATTGCAACTAATGGCGCTACTGCAAGTGGCCACGAAATAAGATTCTCATCTTGCGTACTTGCTTTTGCTGTTTCTGTTTCGACAAATGCTCTGCCAGACTCTATAAAACCTTCGTTTCTCTTTTCGGCCATCTTAATTTCGATAAATATATTGCATAGTACCGTTATAATATATGTCGCTGTTGCAACAATACCCAGTGCCGCCCCACCTGTTAGCGAATTTGTTCCTGCCATTTCTCCCGCCATAATATTTCCCACTTGCAATGATCCTGGCAACATCACAGCAGGCATAATCATTACTCCTCCATAGCAAAACAAACGCCACGGTATATCATATTTTTGCAAAATTTCCTTACCCACTGCCAATGCACTAAAAACAGCAACAAATGGGCTTATTCCCACATAAGATAATAAAAAGTAGAAAATAGGTACCACCAATGCCGCAGCAAATTTTTTATTTTTTGTTTTATCTATTAATTTTGATAGCCCTATTGCAATGCTTTTTGCCGACCCGCTTTCTGCCATCAACTTTCCAAATAATGCTCCCAATGCAAAAATTAAAAAATATCCTGCTACAAAGTTACCTACAGTACTCAACCAAGTTCCATTTAAAGTATCTAATACACTTGTACCCGAAAATAAAGCAATTATAATTGTTGTTACAAGCACTGATACTATAGTTGCCACACCTCTAAAAGATAACAATATAAATACAACAATTGCAATTATTATTCCTAATAAACTTAAATTCATATGTAATCCCATCCTTATTATAATATTAAAAATTATGACATCAAATAGTTTTTCAATGCCATAATAATATACTCTCTAATTTATAAATCACGCGCTACCGCATAAGCATCCCAAATCGCATACATAATATTATGAACTTGCTTTGCATCACCCAATAAAAATACTTCTTTATCTGATAATCTAATTTCATTATACAATTTATTATCCGAATGATATCCAACTGCTGTGATCACGGTATCCGCTTTTATTACTTGTTCAGATCCATCTTTTAAGCCCACTTTTAGACCTTCTGCAGTTACCTCTTTTGCCTTCGTTTCTGTTAATATTTTTACATTATTAAAATTCAATAAATCTCTTAACATATCGTAGTTAGGAAACGGTATCGCTCCTTCACCACCAAAAATTTTATCGGTCATTTCTACAATCGTCACTTTTTTGCCTTCCATTTTTAACCATAGCCCCAGCTCTGCACCAACCAAACCTGCTCCAATAATTACAACTTCATTTCCCGCTATCGATATATCCATCGAAACTTTTGATGCATCATACACATTATTCAATTCACTACCTTTAAGACTCAATTTAATTGGTGTTGCCCCTGTTCCCAATATATACGCATCATAATCTGAGTTAATTATCATATCCTTCGTAACTGCAGTTTCCATATGAATATTTACTTTTAAAGTCTTAAGCTGATTTTCATACCAAGCAATTAATTTATGGTCATTCCTTTTAAACGTTGGCATCCCACCAGGAATTAAGCTTCCACCCAAGCGATTAGACTTTTCATATAAATCCACTTCATAGCCTTTTTCGCCACAAACTCTTGCAACTTCCATTCCAGCAACTCCACCACCAATGACCATTATTTTTTTTGGTTTAATCGATGCGACAATACCATATTCCACTTCTCGTGAACATGCTGGATTTACTGCACACGTCATAACATAACCCGTTTTAACACGCCCCATGCAACCGTCATGGCAAGACAAACAAGGTCTGATATCTTTTAATTTTCTGCGTCTAACTTTGTTTGGCAATTGTGGATCCGAGAGCAATGGACGTCCTAATCCTATCATATCCGCTTCTCCATCATCTATCGCTTGCAATGCCAGATCTGGATTATCCACTCTACCTGCTATCATGATCGGAACATCTACTGCTTCTTTCATTATCTTTCCAAACGGCAAATACAATCCATCGTCAAAATACATCGGCGGATGACTCCAATACCACGCATCATATGATCCAACATCAACATCCAATGCGTCATATCCAGCTTTTACCAAATATTTGGCAGCTTTTATTCCTTCTTCAATATCACGGCCTAGTTCTTTAAACTCTTCGCCTGGCAAGCCTCCTTGTCTAATTCCTTTTATAAAGCTCTTTGGAGAATATCTCAAGATAACCGGAAAATCTTGACCACATTCAGCTTTGATAGCCTCTACCACTTCCACTGCCGCACGATATCTATTTTCAAAGCTTCCTCCATACTGATCTTTTCTTTGATTAAATAGCTCTAATGTAAATTGATCTAATAAATAACCTTCATGCACTGCGTGAACTTCAACACCGTCAAAGCCTGCTCTTTTGGCATGAGCCGCCGCTTGTGCCATACTTTTAATCATACTTTTAATTTCTTCAATGGTGAGTTCTCTATGAATAACATTTTTATCCCATCTATTTTCAACTGGCGATGGCGCCACCGCTGCAGCTCCATTTTTAATTGCGTTTGGAACCATTACACGACCAAACCCAAAACCTAATTGCAAAAATATTTTAGCATCATACGCATGAACACGCTCTGTTAGAGTTTTTCCATCTCTTACAAAAGCCCCTGGATTTAGGCTAGCCATCGGTATTCCGCCATTCATGCTTTCCACAATTTTTTCTGCCTTACAAATACCAGTAACTATCAGACCTGTTCCACCTTTTGCTCTTTGCGCATAATACTCAATTCCACGTTCGTTATACGCTCCTGTTGTGGGGTCAACCAATCCTGGCGTTGCCATTGGTGCCATAAAATATCGATTCTTAATTTCTAATTTTCCTATCTTAATAGGTGTGAATAATTTTGAATATTTATGTTCCATTAATACCTCCACTTCTAAAATTTAATACATATCGGCTTATTTAATAAAATGTAATTCATCGAATACAGTTATTATAATTTATTATTTTTTTTATGACAACATGTAATTTTCAACAAAAAATCTTCCTGATAAATTATTTTTAGCAAATTTGACTAAATATTCTATTTTTGGGAAACACTATTGCTACAACCATTTTCAGAAAGGGAGATTGTCCAATGATTAAAGAAAGACGTAGTGTTCGAAGATATGAAGATAAAATTGTTGATAAGGGCGTTGTAGAAGCGATTATCGAAGATTGCCGTTTTGCTCCTTCTTGGGGTAACACTCAAATTGCTCGATACAACATAGTCACTGACCCAGAGCTTATTAAAGCCCTAGCAGATAAATGCGTAAACGGCTTTGTATACAATATGAAAGTGCTTAAATATGCCAAAAATGTTGCCGTAATCAGCTTTGTTAAAGGTAAAAGCGGTGCATTTGAGCCAGAAAAAGCCAAAGAGATGGGATTTGGAGACGATGGATATGTAACTAGCAAAGGATCTGAATGGGAAGTTTTCGATGCGGGCATCGCAACGCAAACATTTTGCCTTTCTGCACATGAGCATGGCATCGGCACATGTATTATGGGTGTTATCGATGATGCTAATATCAAGCAAGTTTTGTCTCTTCCAGAAGAAGAAACTGTTGCCACTGTTGTCACTTTTGGCTACCCAACTGAGACTCCAAAAGCACCGCCTAGAAAAGAAGTTTCGGAACTTGTTCGCTACTATTAAAAAGAGGGGGGCTATCCCCCCTACATAGACTTTCGAAACTGATTTGGTGTCACTCCCACTACCTTTTTAAATACGGTACAAAAGTATGTATCCGTATCAAACCCCACTTCTATTGCAACTTCCAAAACTGTCATCGATGTATCCATAAGCAACAATTTGCCATGCTCTATCCTCACTTTATTTAGATACTGCGTAAACGAATAGCCTGTCTCTTTTTTAAACACTGTCGAAAAGTATGAGGGCGTTAGATGCACTAATTTTGCAACCTTATGCAACGAAATTTCTTCCGCATAATATGTGTTAATATAATTTATTACCTTTCTTATAGGCACAAATAACGCCGTATTATTTAGCTCCAATATTTCATCGGTAAACTCTTTAATAACCTTATGCAAAGCAAAAGCCAAATCTTCCAAACTTTTTGATTCCATCAGCTCATTCAAAAATACAGCATTCAGTGATAACGTATTTTCTATACGTTTTGTCGACTCCAACGCTACTCGCGAAATAATAGTACAAAGCTCTAACACTCGCGCCTTAATTATATTTAGATCATTGGCATTGCTGAGTAGTACATGTCCTAGCAAATCGTTTAGTATTGCTGCCGCATCTGCCGTTTGTCCACTTTTTACAGCTTCTACCAATTTTTTCTCTTTTTCAAATGGATACGAATAATCTGCATTATGAAGATACTTTTTCTCCTGCAAAGTTTCACTAATTTTTCTCTGTTGCAGCGCACGCTCATTCCTCTCTTTCAAATCATACGTATTGCTAAGCATAACAGATGCAGTAATACATTCAATAGCATTGGCAAAATAACGTGTCAAACTTGGCGAAATTATCGACAACTGCCTGGCGCACTCCTCAAACTGTTCATACTGCGTCTTCTCTATATTATACCTTTCTAACGCGTCCATAAATTGAAACTCTTCAAAAGGCGTCATTATAAACCCTCCCGAAAGAAAGAATCCCTTAAATGCGCCTTCTATAACGATCGCCATTGCAATATGAGTTAGGCCTAATGGGCACATAAAAATATATGGTTCACCCAATTGATATGCTTGTCTACCTGCACTTAAATGAATTTCACAACAAGGGCAATCTGCTTTTAGACAATCTGCAACCAGTCTACAAAAAGGTGTAGGTTTGGCACGCACTCCTCTAAAAAATAGAGTTTCTCCTATGTGGTTTAAAAAAGCAATCGGAAGCTTTGTAGTATAAAAAAATGTCTTTGCCGCAAAATCTAATTTGTCTAAATCAATCTCTTTATCTATATTTAACATAGCAATCTCCTCTCAAAAACATACATCAATGTCATGTTATCTCTAACATGTGTAGTTTATCACACTACCTCATATATTGTACTACAAAATGTCCATAAAAAAAATTTAACTTAACAAAAAAAGTGGAGCACTCAAAACTCCACTACTTACTTCTTTATAATATTACTTTTATGCTATCGCTGGTTTAGCTTTTCTCGAATGTATTATCAATGCCCCTACTATAAGCAGCGAGCATATATCCGATGCCGCTTGCCCCACAAATATTCCATCCACTCCTAAAAACAGTGGTAATGTGATCGTAAACAATACTTGCAACACAATTCCTCTACCCATCGATATAATACTAGCATAGGTGCTGCGATTAACCGCTTGATAATATGATGCCATCGTTTGAATCACTCCAACAGCCGGCGTTCCCATGCAAAATATCAGAATTCTCCTATACGCAGTCTCTATTACAGCCTCATCTAAATTATATAGCGACACAAACTCTTTGCCATAAAATATTAAGAACAACAAAAACAACATGCTTATCGAGAGCGTTACCGCAAGAGTGATTGCCAACAGCTGGTGCTGACGTTTGAGAGCATGGGCACCATAATGAAACGCCATTACCGGCTGAATTCCCTGAACAATTCCTATCGCTATTTGCGCATATAGCGAAAATRTATATCCCGAAATACTAAATATTGCAATATCAACCGTGGTACCAGTTTTATAAATTATGCGATTTTGAATCAACATTAGTAGACCACCCGAAAATTGCATAAAGAATGATGCAACCCCAATTTTGCAGGTCGAACGCAATATCGCAGCATCCAGCTTAAAGTACTTTCTTCTCAATTTAAGGTTTGATTTGCCATACGTAAAATAGTATAACCCTATAATTGTTGATAATATTACACCGCACCCTGTTGCCAATGCGGCGCCAGCTGTCCCCATCTGTAATTCAACCACCAAAAGCCAGTCTAAAACCACATTCAGCAATGCGCCAACTCCAACCATTATCATAGACAAGTTGGGATTACCATCTGCTCTTACCAACTGATTTAGCGAATTGGAAAATAAATATGGTATCGACATCAAATATATTACCACAAAATAATCTCTTGTAAAATTAAATGTATCTGCAGTTGCTCCCAACATTTTAGTTATCGGGTTTGCCAATGCGACTCCCAAAATCATAAATACTATTCCCAAAATCAATGTATACTTAATTGTAACAGCAAAAACTCGCTCCGCATCATCCTTTTCTCCTGAACCCATTTTTTTCGCAATCAGTATCGTTGCCCCTGTTCCAAACATAGCTCCTGTTCCCAATATTATCGTTATGGCAGGCCATGCCAGATTCAGCGCTGCTAACGCCGTCTCCCCAGCGCCTCTGCCAACAAATATTCCATCTACCATCGTATAAATTGTATTTAACACGACACCTACAATTGATGGGATAACAAATCGTAACCATAGCTTAAAAATATTTTCCTTGATCATAGTCAATATTCACTCCTAATTTTTATGTATGTTATGCTTTCATAAGAAGACTGCCTACTATAATGCAGGCAGTTTTAACAAAAATTACCAAATATCTTCCGCTAATTTTTCGGCAGTGCATGTTACCAGAGGATCAGCAAACTCCACTTGCTTTTCGTGAAGCTTCTTCTTCAGTTCTTCTAAAATAACTTTATACTCTGGCCTTTCCGCCAAGTTTGTAATTTCATGCGGATCTTTTTCTAAATCAAACAATTGCGTATTGCGTTGATCACCCACAAAGTACTCTATTAATTTAAAGCGGTCGTTTTTATATGCTCGYTGAAAATTACGATATATCAGCAACAAATCCTCTCTCGCCATATCCGTTGCCCCATTCACAACATCTGCAAAAGACTTTGCATTCACCGATTCCGGCACTTCCAAATCACACAAATCGCATAGCGTTGGGAAGATGTCGCATAGATACGCATACGCATCTGTCATCCTTGGCACAAATTCTCCTGCAGGCTTTACTATAAGCGGCACCCTAATGCTATGCTCATATACGCTTTGTTTGCCCATCAGACCATGTTGTCCCAATGCTAGCCCGTTATCTCCAGCAAATATAATAATTGTATTCTCATATAATCCTTTATCCTTTAACTTTTTCATGACATCTCCAAATCGGGCATCGATGTGGCTAATCATAGAATAATAGTCGGCTATATGTCGGCGTATCGAATATTCACGTCTCGGAAAAAACTCCAACAATTCATCGCGAACCCATAGGTCACCATTATCAAACGTATGCTGCGGCAAGAAATTTTCAGGAGTTGACACATCATCTGGCGAATACATCTCTTCATATTTTTCTGGAGCATTGCGCGGATCATGCGGCGCCACTAATGCTGTATACAAATAGAACGGCTTCTCCTGATCATAATTTTCCAAAAACTCTAATGCGGTGTCGCAGAAAATATCCGTTGAATGCATGTTGTTCTGRATATTTTTGTCAATTTCCTTCTTTTTAATCATGCCCTTTTCCATTTGAAATGCATGCTCTARAACATATTCACCAGTTGGATCATAATCCATCAACACTGGTGCRTAGTGCCCACCTGCTCCATACCAGCCACTTCTTTTGGGGATGTTATTTCCAAACGAAAAAATACTATTGGCATCGATATAGGCACGGTTAAACGATTTCTTATCTTGATGCCACTTCCCAATATGCTGCGTAAAATATCCGTTCGCTCTAAACAGTTCTGGCATCGTCGTATGCTCCGGAGGAATCATTCCCCCATTTTTCTTGCCTTCACCATGAAGCGTAAATACAGTTCGCCCCGTTTGTAGCATGGCGCGCGAT
>NZ_ABEQ01000088.1 GCF_000171335.1 Candidatus Epulonipiscium viviparus | reverse complement strand
GGCCGCATTAAGTTTATCCATAGCCTCTTTCTCTGCGGTGCCTGGTGCTGGCTTGAACGCCGCTCCAAGACGCGCGTTAGTTGTAAGTTGCGTAACAAGAGTTTTATTAAATGTGGCAGATGCTTTTGCGGCGGTGGTTGTATTGTTTAATAATTTTTCGGTGTTCGTCAATGCTGCCTTCAAACCATTTAATTGTGCGGATGTTACCCAATATGTGTCTTTAGCTGTTGAAGCACCTTTGTTGTCGCTGGCTACAACTTCTTTGCCGTCTTTCATTAATAGAGCCTCGGTACTCACGTAACTATTGTATAGATCGATTTTCGCGTTCTTCTCGATTTCTACGTCTTTAACTTCTTTCGGTGCTTGATTTACTAACAATGCAAGCGCCTCTACTTCTTCGGCTTCTACTTCGTCGCCAGCATCTTCTACTACTTTTATCGCCGCTTTCAATGCATCGATATATGCTTTTTCAAAGTATACCGCCTCACCAAATGCGGTTGTGATCTCGGCATCAGATAGACCATAAATAATTTTGTCATTGTCATCCTTATCCTCATCCGTGTCAGCTGCTGCAAGAGCGGCTAGCGTGAGAACATCGAATCCACCTGGTAGCTCGCTGACTAACGCATCTCTATTGTCGACAGGGTCAGCACCGCCAGCTACTTTGTCAGCTCCATAAATAATTACTTTTGCCGCATCAATCCACTCCGCAGCTTTTTCTGTACCAACATCCTCAGTTTTAGTAGGAACAAATGCCGCCACCACTTCAGTGAAATCTACTTGGCTTTCAAAGTATTTAGTCGTTAATGTTCCTACAAGTGTTTTAGCTGCATCTGTTTTCGTAGTATCAGCGAATGCAATTGTGAGGGTTTCTTCATCTTCTGCTGAAAGCTCGAGATCCCCTATTGCTGCTGCACCAGCCGCTTTAAGAGCCTTACCTTCTTCAGTAGCTATATCAGCCTCGAGGCCGGCTTTGATTGTATTGAGCGCTGTTATTGTGTGAATATATGCATCAACAATACCTTCGTCGAAGCTTGCGGCATCGTTTATTAATTCCTGCGCATCTATGATAGCGTCTTTTAGGTTTTTGAACATTGTTGGAGTTACCCAATACATACCATCTTCATATACTTTATCTTCAGTCGCCACACCATATTCGTCACATTCATAAATGCCATCAAGTGATAGTTTAACTTTACCTCCCAATATAATTTCTGTCGTTAAATCTACTGCATTATCAGAATTAAAGGTTACAGTAATCGCATCTGCAGTTGCGAAAACTTCACCAGCGGCATCTTTGAATTTGAAGTATTCAGTACTGAGTGCCGTGGTTCCAAGTGCGGTCTGAGCCAATCCATAATTCGTTGTGAAGGCAGCTTTAACGTCAGCATGTGCTTTCTTACCAGCATCATAGGCCGCTTTCGCAGTAGTAAGTTTAGTTTGAATATCGTTTAAGTAGTTAGCATTTAGTTCAATTAGCTTATCTAGGTCAACGAGACTCTTGTTCTTAGCATCTTCGGCTGCTTTAATAGCTAACATATAGTCGTTTACAACTCGTGAATTTACGTAATGAGCCGGAGTATCTGCATATGGCTCGCCCGATACAGAGTTGATAAGGCCAAACTTGTCATTACTTACATACACACCTGCAGGGAAGTAGGTGATTGTCTTATCAGCGTTTTCAATTTTATAAACGCTACCTTCATTTCCGTCGATCCATCCAGCTTCTTCACGGTGATCTGTCTTAAGAGCGTCAGTCGCAAGAGTGTATAGAGATTCAACAGCGGTGGTGAACGCTTCAAGGTCATCTTTTACACTCGTAATATCTTCTGGTTTTTCATACGCCTTCTCGAAAGCCGCCTTAGCTATAGCGAGGGTCTCGTTCGCCATTTCAAAGTAATCTTCACCGGTCGCCGCCGCTGATACCATCTTCGCTAGAACATCTTCGTTGAAACTTAATTCCGCATATGTTGTTGAAGCATCAAGAGCTCCGGTTACATCAGCACCGACTTGAGCTCCAGCGCCTGTGCCATCAATAGCTTTAGCTGCAATCTTACTTTCTTTAACAACGTTCTCAGCGGTCACAATTGCTGCATTATATGCCGAAAGCGTTGCTTCATCAACCCAATTAGTCGGAGCTGTAGTAGCAGGCTCCCACTTGCCAAGAGTCCCGTCCACATTAGCAGGGGTGTATTTCACAAATGTATAGCCACCATCTTTTGATATCGCAAGATCTGCTGAATCTGGCTTGATATAAACTGTTCCATTAAGTGGATCCACGAGGATTAGCTCTCTAATTGAGCCAGCTGCGACAGTTCCTGGAGTAGTTTCCATATTGCCATCTATAGCAGTAACTAGATCAGCTCTTTTGGCATATGACATAACTTCCTTCTTAGCATCTTCGAAAACTCCCACCGCTGTTTCAATTTTATCGGCTATTGCTTCGATTTCGCCATTTAAGTATTTAGCAACTAAGTCGTTATATAGATTGCTCGCATTTTTAATTTCTGTAGAGTGAACGTCTACTATGCCCGCAGCTGGAACAATAGTAGTATTGTTAACCAACAACGCTACTGGGTCGATTGCCGCAAACAATGCATCAAGATCCGCTGGAGTTACGTAATGAGTAGCCGTAGCCGCCATAAGCTTCTCGTTTTGAATGGAGCTATACGCAGCATCAGCTTCAGTGGCCGCATCATTAAGTGCGAATCCTTCTGGAGCTACAGTGAATACTTCACGAGTGATAGTGAATACTCCATCATCGGATAATACAGTCTCATTAGCCTCAGGTATAGATCTTTGCGTTGCAAGAACCGGAGTAGTGCCAGAATCAGCAAGCGTAAATGTAGGAAGAGTAACATGTGGCTTAACCATAGCCAAAGCATCAGTAATTTTCTTAACCTCTTCTGCGAAGTCGTCCTTGAGACCCTCTTTAGCGGCTGCGTCGTATGCCTCAATTGCTGCCTCTACCTCCGCGATCTTTGCTTCAACTAAAGCTGTTGATGTTGTAGATGTAGGAGCCTTAACTAGGTCAGCGAGGAATGTGTGCGCATTGTTTAAGGTATATGCAAGATCATTGCGCTCCTCGGCAGTTACCCATAATTGATCCTTCGTAGCATCGAGGCCGTCTTTTGTTGAAATATTGTAGAATGTATCAACAGTTTTAGCTGTTACAGTAGTAGTAGCTTTGTCAACCTTGAGTTTACCAATTGGAGTAGGAGTGCCAGCATTGATAGTAGCATCGATGGCCGCTTTTGTGACAAATTCAGTAGTAGATGGAGTCTCTGATTTTGTGAATTTACCATCTGTCCAAGTACCATAGTTAAAGTAAGCAAGATACCTGCCAAGCGTATCCATAGCTTCTTGCCTTTCAACAGAAGCACCAACTTTTGCTATGTCGGCGATTTCCTCACCAAATGCTGCCATCTTCTCGGCTACAAGAGTGATCTTGGTATCCGCACCATAATCATTTTTAGCCGCCGCTGAAACTCCCGCACTGATTTCTGCACGGTATGCTTTATATTCGGCTTCAGTATCAACCTTATCTGTTCCGCCAGTTTCTGTAATATCTTTACCATCATAAAGTTTCATCTCCGCGATTAACTTTTTCAATACACTAGCTTTAGCGTTCGCCTCAGCTGGTGTGATATATGTGGCATCGATTTCAAGGAATTCAGCAGAAGCGCCATGTTTAAGAATTTTTCCAATGGCGAATGAGTTATTGGTCACAGCTGGAGAGATAAAGTATTGATCATCATTACCAAAACCGATCAAAGTAATGTCAGGATCTCCCGTAGCCTTTATAACTTTAGTAGCCGCACTTTTTGCAACTGGAGCAGTAGTAGTAGAATCGGCGGCAACGGCGGCATACATATACACTTGAGGAGTCGATTCGAAAGTGAGAGCACCCTCTAAGTTAGAAGTAGGATCAAGTCCGAGCATCGCTATAGCAATTTGCTTGTCGAGTTCGAATGTAGCGGCATTGATAAGTTCTGCCTCACCGTCTTCGGCATCAAGATAGGTATCATACGCATCGGATAGGTTCTTCAACGCTGTTTCTAAATCTTCGATGGTAGTATAGTTGGTAGCTGTTCCGGTACCCATATTTGTATCGTAAGCGGTTTCGTCTGGTAATTTGGTTATCTTTCTTGTTCCTGCAATGTCGTTTGTCTCTTCTGTCACTAAAGTAGAATCAGTTACCTTGTCGGCGAAACCTTTAAACTCAGTAGAAGTTCCGACCTCGGCACTAAAATCAAATTCAATTACGGTGTTATCTACGGCATTTGTGACCATGGTATCAGGGTAGAAGTTCTTTACAGCGGCAACGGCTGCATCTAGCTTATTTTCTAAGTCTGTGTAGATAGCATCAGCAACCCAGTATTTTCCATCTGTAACATCGAGTCCATCTTTACTAATAGCAATTTTCACGGCATGCTTCGCTTCTGTTGTTGTTGTAGCTTCGCCAAAGTCAACTGGCTTCTGCTCATCTCCCGCTGCCACTGGCGCATCAAGAATTAGTGGTGCAAACTCAGAATAATCCATATGGGCATCAACGTAGTGAATCTCTTGCTTTAGCTTATCGATAGCTGTTTTGTAATCATCTCCAGTTCCAGCTTCTAAATCGATTTTAGCAACATCTTTATTAACATCTGTAATAATCTTAGCTATTTCTTCAAGATGCTCAATCAATCCGTGAGAACTGTCTTGTGCTATCTTATCTGTTAGTAACATATTTTCGAGAGCAACGAATGCTTCATCATTCTCTGGAATATAAGATTGATCTTTAGCGAATTCTAATCCTTCTGTGAGAGAAGTGTGAAGAGCAGTGAGCCTCAATGACTTGCCAAATTCATCATCTATTACAGGAACATCTTCTGAATCAGCAAGCTCTACATAACCAATTGAAGTACCAGCATCAGCCTTTGTCATAAGAGAGCCGATAGTATCAGCCGCAACATTGAGCGGAGTAACAGCTATAGCACCAGAAGCAAGTAAAGTAAAAGCCATTTGTTTTCGATATTTTTTCATTAACGACATTTATTCATCTCCTTTTTTGAAAGAAGCGGCGCACGTGGCCGCTATATAAAGTGCAGAGAAAACACAACACTCTGCTAGAAATTGGATATACGAGATCCAAAAGTAAACATAATAAGAGCCCTAAATAAAATGAGAGAGGGCGTTAAGTATTCATCAATCACAATGGTCGCATTAGCTATTATCATGACCTGAGTGATGATTGTGTATTGCCATTATTTGGAATTATCAAGATATAAGGTGCCATAACAGCTTAAAGTATTACTTTAACCGAGGAATTTTCGTCACCGGAAACGCCCGTCGTTGCTACATAATTAGCTTAAAGTATTACTTTAACTGCGGCAAAATCGGCTATGATTTGTACAGTAAAATTATCGGATGTACCAGCTATTGCGATTATCAAAATGTAAGTCGCCATAACAGCTTAAAGTATTACTTTAACCGAGAAATTTTCGTCACCGGAAACGCCCGTCGTTGCTACATAATTAGCTTCAAGTATTACTTTAACTGCGGCAAAATCGGCTGTAATTTGTACAGTAAAATTATCGGATGTACCAGCCACGGCGATGATCAAGATGTAAATCACCATAACAGCTTAAAGTATTACTTTAACCGAGAGATTTTCGTCACCGGAAACGCCTGTGGTTGCTACATAATTTGCTTAAAGTATTACTTTAACTGCGGCAAAATGGGCTGTAATTCGTACAGTAAAATTATCGGATATGCCAGCCACGGCGATGATCAAGATGTAAAACGCCATAACAGCTTAAAGTATTACTTTAACCGAGAGATTTTCGTCGCCGGAAACGCTTGTGGTTGCTACATAATTAGCTTAAAGTATTACTTTAACTGCGACAAAATGGGCTGTAACATCATTGTGATTGAAAATCATTTTTGTATAAGTATCGACTGATTCGTTATCATTATTTTATGCCATCAAATCGGCTTCACCAGCTATTGCTATCGCATCGACCTCACCAGCTGTTGCCACCGAGTCGGCTACCCCAGCTATTGTCATCGCATCGACCTCACCAGCTGTTGCCACCGAGTCGGCCATCCTAGCTATTGCTATCGCACCGACCACCCCGGCTATTGTAATCAAATCGGCTTCACCAGCTATTGTCATCGCATCGACTCCGCTAGCTATTACCACCGAGTCGGCTACCCCGGCTATTAGCATCGCATCGACCTCATCAGCTGTTGCCATCGAATCGGCTCCGCTAGCTATTGTCATCGCATCGACCTCACCAGCTGTTGTCATCGAGTTGGCTTCGCGAGCTACTGCCATCGAGTCGACTGTCTAGTTATTGCCATTATTTGGAATTATCAAGATGTAAGTCACCATAACAGCTTAAAGTATTACTTTAACCGAGAAATTTTCGTCGCCGGAAACGCTTGTTGTTGCTACACAATTTGCTTAAAGTATTACTTTAACTGCGGCAAAATCGGCTGTAATTTGTACAGTAAAATTATCGGATGTACCAGCTATTGCGATGATCAAGATGTAAGTCGCCATAACAGCTTAAAGTATTACTTTAACCGAGAAATTTTCGTCGCCGGAAACGCCCGTCGTTGCTACATAATTAGCTTCAAGTATTACTTTAACTGCGGCAAAATCGGCTGTAATTCGTATAGTAAAATTATCGGATGTGCCAGCCACGGCGATGATCAAGATGTAAAACGCCATAACAGCTTAAAGTATTACTTTAACCGAGAAATTTTCATCACCGGAAACGCTTGTCGTTGCTACATAATTAGCTTCAAGTATTACTTTAACTGCGGCAAAATCGGCTACCCCGGCTATTACCATCGAATCGGCTACCCCGGCTATGAGCATCGCATCGGCTTCGCGAGCTATTGCTATCGCATCGACCTCACCAGCTGTTGCCATCAAATCGGCTTCGCCAGCTGTTGTCATCGCATCGACCTCATCAGCTGTTGCCATCGCATCGACTCCGCTAGCTATTACCACCGAATCGGCTTTGCGAGCTACTGCCATCGAGTCGACTGCCTAGTTATTGCCATTATTTGGAATTATCAAGATGTAAGGTGCCATAACAGCTTAAAGTATTACTTTAACCGAGAAATTTTCGTCACCGGAAACGCTTGTGGTTGCTACATAATTAGCTTAAAGTATTACTTTAACTGCGACAAAATCGGCTGTAATTCGTACAGTAAAATTATCGGATGTACCAGCTATTGCGATGATCAAGATGTAAATCACCATAACAGCTTAAAGTATTACTTTAACCGAGAAATTTTCGTCACCGGAAACGCTTGTGGTTGCTACATAATTAGCTTAAAGTATTACTTTAACTGCGGCAAAATGGGCTGTAATTCGTACAGTAAAATTATCGGATGTACCAGCTATTGCGATGATCAAGATGTAAATCACCATAACAGCTTAAAGTATTACTTTAACCGAGAGATTTTCGTCACCGGAAACGCTTGTCGTTGCTACATAATTAGCTTAAAGTATTACTTTAACTGCGGCAAAATCGGCTGTAATTCGTATAGTAAAATTATCGGATGTACCAGCTATTGCGATTATCAAGATGTAAATCACCATAACAGCTTAAAGTATTACTTTAACCGAGAGATTTTCGTCACCGGAAACGCCCGTCGTTGCTACATAATTAGCTTCAAGTATTACTTTAACTGCGACAAAATCGACTTCACCAGCTATTGCTATCGCACCGACCTCATCAGCTGTTGCCACCGAGTCGGCTTCGCCAGCTGTTGCTATCGCATCGACCTCATCAGCTGTTGCCACCGAGTCGGCTACCCCAGCTATTGTCATCGCATCGACCTCACCAGCTGTTGCCACCGAGTCGGCTTCACCAGCTATTGCTATCGCATCGACTCCGCTAGCTGTTGCCATCGCATCGACCTCACCAGCTGTTGCCACCGAGTCGACTACCCCAGCTGTTGTCATCGCATCGACCTCATCAGCTGTTGCCATCAAACCGGCTTCGCCAGCTGTTGCTATCGCACCGACCACCTCAGCTATTACCATCGAATCGGCTCCGCTAGCTATTGTCATCGCATCGACCTCATCAGCTGTTGCCACCGAGTCGGCTTCGCCAGCTATTGCTATCGCATCGACTTCGCCAGCTGTTGCCATCGAGTCGGCCATCCTAGCTATTGCCACCGAGTCGGCTACCCCAGCTGTTGCTATCGCATCGACCTCACCAGCTGTTGTCACCGAGTCGGCTACCCCAGCTATTGCTATCGCACCGACCTCACCAGCTGTTGCCACCGAGTCGGCTACCCCGGCTATTGTAATCAAATCGACCTCACCAGCTGTTGCCATCGAGTTGGCTTCGCGAGCTACTGCCATCGAGTCGACTGTCTAGTTATTGCCATTATTTGGAATTATCAAGATGTAAGGTGCCATAACAGCTTAAAGTATTACTTTAACCGAGAGATTTTCGTCACCGGAAACGCTTGTGGTTGCTACATAATTAGCTTAAAGTATTACTTTAACTGCGGCAAAATGGGCTGTGATTTGTACAGTAAAATTATCGGATGTACCAGCTATTGCGATGATCAAGAGGTAAAACACCATAACAGCTTAAAGTATTACTTTAACCGAGAAATTTTCATCACCGGAAACGCCCGTCGTTGCTACATAATTAGCTTCAAGTATTACTTTAACTGCGGCAAAATCGGCTGTGATTTGTACAGTAAAATTATCGGATGTACCAGCCACGGCGATGATCAAGAGGTAAAACACCATAACAGCTTAAAGTATTACTTTAACCGAGAAATTTTCATCACCGGAAACGCCCGTCGTTGCTACATAATTAGCTTCAAGTATTACTTTAACTGCGGCAAAATCGGCTGTTGCCACCGAGTCGGCTTCGCCAGCTGTTGTCATCGCACCGACCTCACCAGCTGTTACCACCGAGTCGGCTACCCCAGCTATTGTAATCGAATCGGCTCCGCTAGCTATTGCTATCGCATCGACCTCACTAGCTGTTGTCATCGCATCGACCTCACCAGCTGTTGCCACCGAGTCGGCTACCCCAGCTATTGCCATCGCATCGACCTCACTAGCTGTTGTCATCGCACCGACCTCACCAGCTGTTGCCATCAAATCGGCTTCGCCAGCTGTTGTCATCGCATCGACCTCACTAGCTGTTGCCATCGAGTTGGCTTCGCCAGCTATTGCCATCGAGTCGACTGTCTAGTTATTGCCATTATTTGGAATTATCAAGATGTAAGGTGCCATAACAGCTTAAAGTATTACTTTAACCGAGAAATTTTCATCACCGGAAACGCTTGTCGTTGCTACATAATTAGCTTAAAGTATTACTTTAAGTGCGGCAAAATGGACTGTAATTCGTACAGTAAAATTATCGGATGTACCAGCTATTGCGATTATCAAGATGTAAATCACCATAACAGCTTAAAGTATTACTTTAACCGAGAAATTTTCGTCACCGGAAACGCTTGTCGTTGCTACATAATTAGCTTCAAGTATTACTTTAACTGCGGCAAAATCGGCTGTAATTCGTACAGTAAAATTATCGGATGTACCAGCCACGGCGATGATCAAGATGTAAAACGCCATAACAGCTTAAAGTATTACTTTAACCGAGAAATTTTCGTCGCCGGAAACGCTTGTGGTTGCTACATAATTAGCTTCAAGTATTACTTTAACTGCGGCAAAATCGGCTGTAATTCGTACAGTAAAATTATCGGATGTACCAGCCACGGCGATGATCAAGATGTAAGTCGCCATAATAGCTTAAAGTATTACTTTAACCGAGAGATTTTCGTCACCGGAAACGCCCGTCGTTGCTACATAATTAGCTTAAAGTATTACTTTAACTGCGGCAAAATCGGCTGTAATTTGTACAGTAAAATTATCGGATGTACCAGCCACGGCGATGATCAAGATGTAAGTCACCATAATAGCTTAAAGTATTACTTTAACCGAGAGATTTTCGTCGCCGGAAACGCCCGTCGTTGCTACATAATTAGCTTAAAGTATTACTTTAACTGCGACATAATCGGCTTCACCAGCTATTGCTATCGCATCGACCTCATCAGCTGTTGCCATCGAGTCGGCCCTCCTAGCTATTGCCACCGAGTCGGCTACCCCGGCTATTGCTATCGCATCGGCTTCGCCAGCTGTTGCCACCGAGTCGGCTACCCCAGCTATTGCCATCGCATCGACCTCATCAGCTGTTGCCATCAAATCGGCTTCACCAGCTATTGCTATCGCATCGACCTCATCAGCTGTTGCTATCGCATCGACCTCACCAGCTGTTGCCACCGAGTCGGCTACCCCAGCTATTGTAATCGCACCGACCTCATCAGCTGTTGCCACCGAGTCGGCTTCGCGAGCTACTACCATCGCATCGACCTCACCAGCTGTTGCCACCGAGTCGGCTACCCCAGCTATTGTCATCGCATCGACCTCACCAGCTGTTGCCATCAAATCGGCTTCGCCAGCTGTTGTCATCGCACCGACCACCCCGGCTATTGCAATCAAATCGGCTTCGCCAGCTGTTGTCATCGCACCGACCACCCCGGCTATTGTAATCGAATCGGCTCCGCTAGCTATTGCCATCGCATCGACCTCATCAGCTGTTGCCATCGAGTCGGCCATCCTAGCTGTTGCCATCGAGTCGGCTTCGCCAGCTACTGTAGTTACTTCGGTTGTACTATTTAATACGGATTTAATGGTATTTTTTGCTAATTTTTGAGCTTCTTATGAACGCTTGAAGAATGACATAATTCTAGATCCTATAGATCTTGTCGGCGTACTGTCACCACTTGCGACACCGCCACCGCCACCGCCGCCAGTGGCAGGGGGTATTTCTATATACTCACCAGGAGTTATGATCGCTTCAAATGTTTCGTCGAAGATTACTGTGTAGAACTCATTGTTGGTAGTGTCATCGGCACCAGAGGCATCATCTTTAACTACTTCTACTAATTCATCCTCGATTGCTGGAGTAGAGATAGTCGCCACACCAGGATTTGCGCCGTCATAAGGGATTCTTAATGCTATATTAAATACGAATGCACCGTCTTCAGACTCATCTTCGGCTTCTGGATCCTCAGGGTCTGGCTTATTAACTTGTGGCTCATATGCTGCTGTTGCATCAGAAGTGGCATCTGTGAATATATTCGCGGCTGCTAATCCGTCAGCTTCGGCATCAAATCCTTCGGATACAATATATACTGTAACATCTTCATTATTAATTAACGCTTTCACTTGTCTCTCGATTTCTTTAGCGGCGAGAAGAGCATTAGCTTGATTTCTAGTTGCCTCAGTTGCATCTGCATTGTCTAGTAAGTTGCCATCGATCGTGAATTCTCTTGAAGAGTGAATGCGAGATGCGGCTTCGAGCACTGCTGACTTCTCGATTACTGTCCACTTATATGGAGCGGCTGCCACTATAAACTCACCTTCGATCACTACTGGTTCAATACCCGTAACAGCAGTAGTGCCATCAGTTTTTACTAATGTAATCGTAACAGAAACTTCATTTTCACCAACTTCACCATCAGGCTCTTCTGCAGTACCTGGAGCTGATGCTACGAAATCAGTGATTGTAGCTGCAACCGTAAATTTAGCCGTAATAGGAGTTGCTGTACCAGATTCATCAACAGTAATATTCATGTCTATGCCCGCAGCGGTGATTACTTCGTTAAGTTTAGTTTCGATATGAGCTTTTGCTCCATCAGTATCCATAGCGTCGGTGGTGCCGGTTTTAAGTGCTGGAACCACGATCAACTCGTCGCTTTCAAGTACCGCGGTTATGGCCGCTACAGCTTGCTCTAACGGAGTACCTGCGTACTTAGATTTTTCTTTTACTTTGCCAATATCAACACCTTCATTAGTTTTGGGATGATTATCGTCTCTTCCTGAGAATAATTCGAATTCGCCATTTAAAACACCCAATGCGCTAGTAGGTGCCGCAGCTGGATCATCGGCGGTGGTTCCGTCTAATGAACCTGCTGTTAACTTAGCCGCATCTGTGGCGGTGTCCTCAAGGTCGCTTATCGCATCTGTCGCAATTTCGATCGCGTCTTCTATTGCAGAGATAGAATCAGTGTCTGAATACAACGTGCCCATCGCCAATTCGTAGATATCGCCGTCTTCACTTTCGTCAGTCATACTGCCTACTTCTACGACTGTTTCCACATAGGCTTTGATTGCCTCGATTCGTGCAGTTAACACTTCTTTTGCTGTGTTCAGAGTATCCATTGTTCCAAGGCCTCCGATTAGTGTATCACCAGTGACGTCCGTTCCATCTGGGTTTTTGTTAGCTACAACGTTGGCAAACTGCTCGATCGCTAACTCTAATTTTCCGATTGCTTCAGTCAACTTGGCCGCAGATCCTTCTGCTGTATGCGGATTCGCCTTCAATACATCGCTCGCCGCCTTGTGCGCGTCAATGATAAATTCTTTCGGTGCCATCGATTCGTTCTCGCCATCAACTGTGAACCCATCCACGTCTTCTTCTGTTACCCAAGCTAGGCCGTCCGCGACATCGTTCCCTTGTACATCGCTTTGCGCGTACTTTGTATATTCGAATGCCTGCGCTATTAACATCGTAAGTTCGTTTTTCGCTTTTACCGCATCGGCTGTTTCGAGATCTGAGTCCAGCTTACCAGGTTTTAAAAGTTTGGTTGCAGTTGTGACGCTATTTTTGAGAGACGTGATCGTTTGCCCAATACTAGCGAGCGTGGTTTTGCCTGTACCAACAGCTCCGGTGATAGGGTCTTTGTCAGTTGTGGTGTTGAAGATAGCAGTAGTCGCTAGCTTGATCTGGTTGTTGAGTGCAGTGATTTGCGCCGCCGGAAGCCAATTGGAATCATCTGGAACATCCGCCCCGGTCGCTGATGTGAAAATAGGGGTACGTCGGTCGGAACCGTAGAGAATGGCTTCGATATCTTTGATAAGCGATTCCAATTCTTCGATTTTGGTGAGCATTTCATCGTTTTTACCCATTCCGTTTTTCGCCGCCGCTGAAGTTAGGATGGCTGTTGATTTGTCGAACGCGCTATACG
>NZ_ABEQ01000089.3 GCF_000171335.1 Candidatus Epulonipiscium viviparus | reverse complement strand
GTGATCAGCTCTGCAGCAAGCTCGAAGTGAAAATTGGTGATTCCGTTATCGTACTTAATAATATATTTCCAAACCTCCAATGCAAATTTGAAATTGGCATTAAATGTGCGATCTACAAACTTCACCTGCTTGATTTTCTTAGTCAAAAAGTATTCCAAATCTTGTAGTACTCGTTCTAGCGGTAAATAGCGCACGCCCTTGTCGATGCCAGAAATACAATAGGAGCAATTAAAAGGGCACCCTCGGCTAGATTCGTAGTAAATTATCTTGTTTACAAATGGATCCAAATCTTGATASACAAACGGCAGCTCTGCTAAGTTCATGGCTTTGGTTCTAGGATTTTTTACGATTTTATTTGCGTTTTTATATACAATAGCCGGAATATCGCAAAGTGGCGTTCCAGCTAAATATAGCTTCCAAGTAATTTCTCCTTCGCCCTCCATTATCAAATCCACTGGCAATTCGTTTAGCAGCTCCTCGCAATTAAAACTAACTTCAGGACCTCCTAGAACAATTTTTACATGAGGTAAAATTTTTTTGAGAGTTGGTATTATAGTTTTGATGTATTCGATATTCCATATATAGCAAGAAAAGCCGATGATATCTGGCTGCCTTTTATATATTTGTTTAATTACCTGATTGTCATCGATGTTTATGCTAAGCTCCAGCGTTTCGATATCGGCGCCCTTACAATATTTCTCGATACAATGTATGGCTAAATTTGAGTGTATATATTTTGCATTAACTGCAACTAATAGAGTTTTCATAAATTATCTGTCCATTTACTAAAGTTTTTTCCACAACACCGAAGACTTCCATTCCTTCAAACGGAGTATTTCTAGATTTAGATACAAAGTCTTGGCTGTTTATTTTATATTTTGCATTAACATCGATAATGGCAATATCGGCAATTTTGCCCACATCGAGATTCCCTTTGTCTATGCCAATAATAGCGGCTGGCGTTGTAGACATTTTTGAAATCAATCCAAGTGGTGTTAAAATACCAGTTTTTACCAAATGTGTATAACTCAATGCGAAGCTAGTCTCCATTCCGATTATGCCAAACGGAGCTGTTTCGATAGGAGATGCTTTTTCGGCCAAACTATGAGGGGCATGGTCTGTGGCAATAGCGTCTAAGATGCCCGACCTCAGTGCTGCTCGAATGGATGCGACGTCTTCTTTTGTTCGAAGCGGAGGGTTCATCTTTTTGTTAGAATCGTGATCAAAGAGAATGCTATCATCCAAGATAAAGTAGTGCGGTGCGGTTTCAGCGGTAATGCGTATCCCTAGCTTTTTGCCAAATTCGATAAGCTCCACGCCTCCTTTGGTACTAACGTGGCATATATGAAGACGAGCGTTGTTATGTCGTGCAAGAATCATGTCGCGAGCAATGATAATCTCTTCTGCCTCTCGTCCCAGCCCCTTCAAATTGAAGCGCACCGAATTTTCGCCTTCGTTCATTACGCCACCGATTAAGTTCATATCTTCTGCGTGAGAAAATATTGGAAGCCCCACTGAGTTTGCAATACCCATAGCCTCCTTCATAATGGCAGAATTCATGGCGGTCTTGCCATCATCGCTTAGGGCACAAATTCCAGCCGCTGCCATACCCGTAATATCAGCAACCTCGGCTCCGTTTTGTCCCTTGGTTATGGCGCCTACAGGTATCACGTTCACCACCGTGGCAGCGTCGCAAACGTATCGCACCATATTTGCAGTATCGATCACTGGATTGGTATTTGGCATGGGGCATATTGTTGTTATTCCTGCTCTCGCAGCTGCCAAGCATCCCGTCGCTATCGTTTCCTTATGCTCAAAGCCAGGCTCTCTTAGGTGTACATGCAAATCCACCAACCCCGGAATTACCCACTTCCCTGTCGCATTAATTACCGTATATCCTTCTGTACTTTTTTCTCCTATAAACTCAATACGTCCATCTTCTATATAAATATTTGTTATCTGTTCTAAATTAGTTGCGGGATTTAATATCAATCCGCCGGTTATACATGTTTTCATAGCTCACTCCTAATATAGTTTTCTTTATTTAAGATTATTGGCAAAAATTTGGTATAATATACAGCAAAAAAAAAGCTCTGCACCTAAAATGCAAAGCCTCAAACAAAGTATGGTAACCCCAATATTGCAACAGCCATTCCCAACACGGCACCACAAAAAACTTGTGTCGGTGTATGTCCTAACAATTCTTTTAGAGTAAAATCTATATCAAATTTTTTCTGATCTTTYAAGTGCTCCATAATTTCATTTAACAATATCGCTTGATTGCCAGCTTGCATTCTCACATTTGCCGCATCATACATAACCACGCAGCTAAATACGCACGCYACCGCAAACATCGTTGTATTATATCCTTCTAGCTGCCCAATAGCTGTAGATAACGCGACGGTAAACGCACTATGAGAGCTGGGCATTCCGCCAGATGCCGTTAATTTAGCTATATCAAATTTTTTGTCGTGTACTAATGTTATAACGATTTTTAGTACCTGTGCAATAAACCAGCTTATAATTGCAATTATAAGTGAAGGACTAATAATCCAATTAGTCATATTATCTCCTCCTATTTAGTAAGTCCTGTGCAATCTCTTTTAATAAAGAAGTATCGCCATTCACTTTATCCAAACATTTGATAGCTTTAGCAGTAAGCTCCGCTGCAATCTCATAGCATTGATCTACACTGAAAAAGCTCGTATAGGTAACTTTTTTGTTTTTACTATCACTGCCTATATCTTTGCCAAGTTCGTTGACTTGTCCTGTGATATCTAATATATCGTCAATTATTTGAAAAACTTTGCCTAAATATATGCCATATAATTCCAGAGCAAACAGCTCGCTCTCTGATCCATAACCCAAAACAGCGCCCATTTTCAACGCACTCTTGATCAACGCACCTGTTTTGTTTAGTTGTATTTTTTCTAGCATTTCTATAGAAATTTCTTTGCCCTCATAAAACATATCGTACATTTGACCAAGCACCATTCCAGATGCGCCAGCCCCTGTGGCCAAAATATTAGCCGCAATAGCTTTTGCAGGATCCATATCAGATACTAAATCTTGTAGCATTATTTCAAAAGCCAGTGTTAAAAGTCCGTCTCCGGCTAAAATGGCCGTGGCTTCATCAAATTTTACATGATTAGTTGGCAAACCTCGTCGCAGCGCATCGTTATCCATTGCCGGAAGATCGTCATGAATTAGCGAGTAGGTGTGTACAAATTCTATGGCACACATATATGGAGCAATGTTGCCGGTCCCTCCCACTGCCTCATACGCAAGACGCATCAAAATAGGCCGAATGCGCTTTCCGCCTTGCAATACGCTATAGCGCATAGCCTCTTGTAGTCTTGTGCACTCGCCGGTTTCTTTTGCCAGATAATTYTCYAGCATTTCGTCTATCTTATATTTGTTAAGATAATCCACTTCCTCCCTCCTTTATAGATACAAATTGACCATTTTCATATAAGCTAATTTCAGCTTCGGCCTGATTTAATAATTTTAAGCAATTTGCCGCAAAGTCCATTCCTTCTTTATAGTTTATGACTGTCTCATCCAAACTTATGTTACCTTCTTCCAATTTTTGGATAATATTTTCTAGATTACAGAGACTTTGCTCAAAACTTATTTTATCGGTCATTTAACTTTCTCCTTAATATCTTTTTGCTTGCTTATTACTTTGGATATTATGTTTCCATTGGCTACCCTAATGTCCAAATCATCTCCAATGGCAATTTTGTCAACGTTTGAAACAACATGGCCAGACGACGAAGTCACCATTCCAAACCCTCGCAAAATTGTAGCTATTGGTGAGAGTTTTTCTATTTGTTTGAGATTTAAATTCAACTCCATCTTTTTTTGGTGCAGAATATCCTGAATGCGTTCGTTCAAATCTTCTGCCAATAAATCTAACTCCTGTATTTTCTGGAGATACATTTTAGTTTTGTCTTTAAATATTGGCCTGTTTATCAAGTCATTAAGATTCACTTCACATTCTCGCACTTTTGTTTTCATAATATTATCCAAAGTTCTAATGTGATACTTCAATGTCGCGACAGTATCGGYCAAATTCGGAAACACTATTTCGGCAGCAGCTGATGGTGTGGCCGCCCTATGGTCCGCAACAAAGTCGGAAATCGTRAARTCAATCTCATGCCCTACCGCGCATACTATCGGAATCTTCGAATTATATATCGCCAATGCAACGGCTAATTCATTGAAACACCACAGATCTTCTATTGAGCCACCGCCTCGGCCCAATATTATAACATCAACTATCGCATCGGCATTGGCTTTTTCGATTGCCCACACTATTTCATTTTGTGCGTATTGTCCTTGCACACTCGCGGGATAAATATATATTGGTATGGTCTTATTTCTTCGTCTCCCAACTCGAATAATATCAWGGATCGCGGCACCGGTTTTAGACGTAATTATTCCCACAGCTGCAGGATATTTAGCCAACGGCTGGTGTTTATCAAAATAGCCCTTTTGTTCTAGCGTACTTTTCAGCTCCAAAAACTGTGAATACAGTGTGCCCAAACCTTCTTGCTCAATCTCATATACATAAGCCTGATAATTTCCAACTTTTTCGTAGAGCCCAATCTGGCATCTAACCAAAACTTTCATTCCATCTACCAGCTGAAAATTAAGTTGCGAGGCATATTGCGAAAACATGACCGCTTGAATTCCGGCATTTTCGTCTTTGAGTGAAAAATATAAATGCCCGGATTTATGATATGTCAAATTTGAAATTTCGGCGCGCAACCAGATGCTATTTAGTATATAATCTTCGTGTAAAATAGCTGCCACATAATGGTTTAGCTCGCCGATGCCAATTATTTTTCTATCCATTAGAGGAAACCTTTTTGTTCATGTTCCCTAATATTCCGTTAATGAATTTTCCAGATTTTTCCGTGCTATATTCTTGCGCTATTTCTACCGCCTCATTTATAGCGACTTTGGGCGGCAAATCTTTGGCATAATTGATCTCATATACTGCCAGTCGCAAAATCATTAAGTCCACCTTTGCTATTCGGCTAAGATTCCAGTCTACTAAATTGGCTTCGATTTCAGTATCAATCGCATCCATATTGTCTACAATTCCTTCAAATGTTTCCGATATAAAAGTTTTTACCTTGCCTTTTATATCCAATAAATTTTCGTTTAATATTTCTTGTGCTTGCTCTTTGTCATGAAAGCTAAGATTGTAAAGCATCTGAACAACACAAATTCTTGCTTGTCTTCTTGTCATCTAATTTTCCTTCTATTCCGTTTATTCCGTTTACTCCGTTTATTCTTGTTCAAATGCTACGCCAACTACCTGAATATCAACGCGCAAAACTTTAAGGCCAGTCATTGTTTCTATAGAATTTTTAACTTTTTCTTGGATTTGTGCGCAGGTTTTTTTYACATTAAATCCATAGTTCAAAATTGCCTTAATAGAAACGCTAACTCTTGTGCCCCCCTCTTCTATAAAAACTTTGATACCCTTAAGCTGTCTTTTTCTTGTAATGGTTTGCACTATATCTTGCTTAGCAGGTGCCAGGCTTTTTAGTCCATTGACTTCCAGCGCGGCGATCTGAGCAATAACTGCAATAACATCATCTGCTATCTGAACAATTCCTTTTTCCATTGCGTTATACACCTCTTCACTATTTTTTTTCAATTATACAGACTTATGATACGTTTGTCAATTTGTCACATTTTTCTACAGCAATTAATAATATATAAACATAATCCTAACTTGTCAAGGAAGGTGATAGTATGCCGATGTTCAATATTTTATATATCGTATTACTGATGTGTTTTATTTGTTTGATCCAAAGTAATTTCAAACACCAAGGCTCAAGTATTCTATCCAACATTGCTTACTTTATGATCTGGGCTATTATAACATATGTGTTGACGAGTATCTCCCCCAATATCATGGAACAATATTTTATAGTCTATGTTTTTCTATCCATGTTATTTATAATGTTTCTGGGGATTTTACTAGAATAACACTTTCTATTCTGTTCGGATGGTCAACAAACTGCCGTCCGATTGATTCTCAACAATTTCGCTATTGATTAATGCGACAGCTTTGCGAATTTCAGGTGCTATTGATTTATGAATGCCTTCGAGCTGCGACAAAAACAGTAATATCATTTGTTTAGCTGAACTGCTAATGCGATCTACAAAGCGTCCGTCTCCTATTTTTTTTAAAGCCTGAACGCCGTACATAGCCTGCGTAGCGTTTTTAACATTAGCAGCCGCCATAATATATTCGAGACTATACTCTATATCTTTCATGGGCAAGGGTTGATGCTTGCTGCGTTGGCCCATATTACCCAATGCGGGYAGAATGTATAAATTAAGCTTGCCATTAACCAGATCTTGTTGCAAATATTTAACCAATTTRTTGAATATTTGTAACGATATACAGGCCTTTCCTATTGCAGGCATCAGGGAATTAGCATAGTGTTTGACTACCTGATTATTATCTAACAAACTTTCCAAACTGTCAGAAACTACTGRAGATTTAGTGTTGCCCATAATATTAATTACACATGCGTAATATGTTTTGAAGTCCGAAGAAGGGTTTTTGATAATTGCTTGAGCCGTATTAGAAAAATAATTTAAGTGAATACGTTCAATAGAAATTTGAGGAATAAGTTGATTCAATGTATGAGCTAATATATATTTATAGAAATAGCCCTCTTTTTCAAGCTCTTTTATAAGCCGCGCCGCCAGCTCATTTTTGTTAGAACACTTTTGAAGCATATCTCCCATATTTTTGGCAATTTTATCCACTTGATGGTCGCGCTTCAGAGAGGGATCGGTATCGTATTTGCTGCAAAATTGCTTCAATTTATTAAGGTCGTTTTTGCTAAAGCAATTGTCAAAAGAATCTACATATTTCGAAGCTTGACAATCGATAAAATCAAGCTCTGAACTTCTATCAATTTGAACTTGTGCCAAAATATTAATAGCATGTGCCGTATTTTTTTGGTTAGGCAAATTATTATTAACTGCCGTCTCCGAAGTATTTTTCTTCGTCTTAGATTTTTTTTGATTAGGGTCGCCAGCTGATGCGGGAGCAACGACTTTACCATTTGCCGCCGGAGCATTGACTTTACCATTTGCCGCGGGAGCATTGACTTTACCATTTGCCGCCGGAGCATTGACTTTACCATTTGCCGCCGGAGCATTGACTTTTCCATTTGCCGCGGGAGCATTGACTTTACCATTTGCCGCGGGAGCATTGACTTTACCATTTGCCGCCGGAGCATTGACTTTACCATTTGCCGCCGGAGCATTGACTTTGCTATTTGCCGCCGGAGCATTGACTTTACCATTTGATGCAGGAGCATTGACTTTGCCATTTGATGCGGGAGCAACGACTTTGCCAGCTGCCGCCGGAGTATTGACTTTTCCATTTGCCGCCGGAGCAACGACTTTTCCATTTGCCGCCGGAGCAACGACTTTTCCATTTGCCGCCGGAGCTTTGACTTTTCCATTTGCTGCCGGAGCATTGACTTTGCCAGCTGCCGCCGGAGTATTGACTTTGCCAGCTGCTGCCGTCGAAGTGTTTTTCTTTTTTTTAGATTTTTTCTTTTTAGCTGTACTGCCACCAGCTACTGCGGGAGCAACGACTTTTCCATTTGATGCGGGAGCATTGACTTTACCATTTGCCGCCGGAGCATTGACTTTACCATTTGCCGCCGGAGCATTGACTTTACCATTTGCCGCCGGAGCATTGACTTTACCATTTGCCGCGGGAGCATTGACTTTACCATTTGCCGCCGGAGCATTGACTTTACCATTTGCCGCCGGAGTATTGACTTTTCCATTTGCCGCGGGAGCATTGACTTTACCATTTGCCGCGGGAGCATTGACTTTGCCATTTGCCGCCGGAGCATTGACTTTGCCATTTGCCGCGGGAGCATTGACTTTACCATTTGATGTGGGAGCATTGACTTTGCCAGCTGATACATGAACAACGATTTTGCCAGCAGATGCCTGAGTATCGATTTCACTAGCTGATGCCTGAGTATCGACTTTGTTAGCTGATGCCGGAATATTGATTTTGCCAGCTGATACTGGAGCATCGATTTTGTTAGCCGATACTGGAGCATCGATTTTGCCAGCTGATACTGGAGCATCGATTTTGCTAGCTGATACTGGAGCATCGATTTTGCTAGCTGATGCGGGAGAAACGATTTTGCTAGCTGATACTGGAGCATCGATTTTGCTAGCTGATACTGGAGCATCGATTTTGTTAGCAGATGCCTGAGTATGGATTTTGCTAGCTGATGCCGGAATATTGATTTTGCCAGCAGATGTCTGAGCATCGATTTTGCCAGCTGATACTGGAGCATCGATTTTGTTAGCTGATACTGGAGCATCGATTTTGTTAGCTGATACTGGAGCATCGATTTTGTTAGCAGATGCCTGAGTATGGATTTTACCAGCAGATGTCTGAGCATCGATTTTGTTAGCTGATGCCTGAGTATCGATTTCACTAGCTGATGCCGGAATATTGATTTTGCCAGCTGATGCGGGAGAAACGATTTTGCTAGCTGATACTGGAGCATCGATTTTGTTAGCAGATGCCTGAGTATGGATTTTGCCAGCAGATGTCTGAGCAACGATTTTGCCAGCAGATGTCTGAGCAACGATTTTGCCAGCTGATACTGGAGCATCGACTTTGTTAGCTGATACTGGAGCATCGATTTTGTTAGCTGATGCGGGAGAATTAATTTTGCCAGCTGATGCGGGAGAAACGATTTTGCTAGCTGATACTGGAGCATCGATTTTGTTAGCAGATGCCTGAGTATGGATTTTGCCGGCAGCTGGATGAGCATCGATTTTGCCAGCTGATGCGGGAGAAACGATTTTGCTAGCTGATACTGGAGCATCGACTTTGTTAGCTGATGCCTGAGTATGGATTTTGCCAGCTGATACTGGAGCATCGATTTTGTTAGCAGATGCCTGAGTATGGATTTTACCAGCTGATGCCTGAGTATGGATTTTGCCAGCAGATGTCTGAGCATCGATTTTATTAGCAGATGGATGAGCATCGATTTTGTTAGCTGATACTGGAGCATCGATTTTGTTAGCAGATGCGGGAGAATTAATTTTGCCAGCTAATGCGGGAGAAACGATTTTGCTAGCTGATACTGGAGCATCGATTTTGTTAGCTGATGCCGGAGTATGGATTTTGCCAGCTGATGCCTGAGTATGGATTTTACCAGCTGATGCCGGAATATTGATTTTGCCAGCTGATACTGGAGCATCGATTTTGTTAGCAGATGCCTGAGTATCGACTTTGTTAGCTGATGCCGGAATATTGATTTTGCCAGCTGATGCGGGAGAAACGATTTCACTAGCTGATGCCTGAGCAACGATTTTGCCAGCTGATGCGGGAGAATTAATTTTGCCAGCTGATACTGGAGCATCGATTTTGCTAGCTGATGCCTGAGTATCGACTTTACCAGCTGATGCCTGAGTATGGATTTTGCCGGCAGCTGGATGAGCATCGATTTTGCTAGCTGATGCCGGAGCAACGATTTTGCCGGCAGCTGGATGAGCATCGATTTTGCTAGCTGATGCCGGAGCAACGATTCTGCCAGCAGCTGGATGAGCATCGATTTTGCTAGCTGATGCCGGAATATTGATTTTGCCAGCTGATGCGGGAGAAACGATTTTGCTAGCTGATACTGGAGCATCGACTTTGCTAGCTGATACTGGAGCATCGATTTTGTTAGCTGATGCCTGAGTATGGATTTTGCCGGCAGCTGAATGAGCATCGATTTTGCTAGCAGATGCCGGAATATTGATTTTGCCAGCTGATGCGGGAGAAACGATTTTGCTAGCTGATGCCTGAGTATGGATTTTGCCAGCAGCTGGATGAGTATCGACTTTGTTAGCTGATGCCGGAGCAACGATTCTGCCAGCAGATGGATGAGCATCGATTTTACCAGCTGATGCGGGAGAAACGATTTTGCCAGCTGATACTGGAGCATCGATTTTGTTAGCTGATGCCTGAGCAACGATTTTGCCAGCAGATGGATGAGCATCGACTTTGTTAGCTGATACTGGAGCATCGATTTTGTTAGCAGATGCCTGAGTATGGATTTTGCCAGCTGATGCCGGAATATTGATTTTGCCAGCAGATGTCTGAGCATCGATTTTGCCAGCTGATGCCGGAATATTGATTTTGTCAGCTGATGCCTGAGTATGGATTTTACCAGCAGATGTCTGAGTATCGATTTTGCTAGCAGATGCCGGAATATTGATTTTGCCAGCTGATGCGGGAGAAACGATTTTGCTAGCTGATGCCTGAGTATGGATTTTGCCAGCAGCTGGATGAGTATCGACTTTGTTAGCTGATGCCGGAGCAACGATTCTGCCAGCAGATGGATGAGCATCGATTTTACCAGCTGATGCGGGAGAAACGATTTTGCCAGCTGATACTGGAGCAACGATTTTGTTAGCTGATGCCTGAGCAACGATTTTGCCAGCAGATGGATGAGCATCGACTTTGTTAGCTGATACTGGAGCATCGATTTTGTTAGCAGATGCCTGAGTATGGATTTTGCCGGCAGCTGGATGAGCATCGATTTTGCTAGCTGATGCCGGAGCAACGATTTTACCAGCAGATGGATGAGTATCGATTTTGCTAGCTGATACTGGAGCATCGATTTTACCAGCAGATGCCTGAGAAACGATTTTGCCAGCAGATGGATGAGCATCGATTTTGTTAGCTGATGCCGGAGCAACGATTCTGCCAGCAGATGGATGAGCATCGATTTTACCAGCTGATACTGGAGCATCGACTTTGTTAGCTGATGGATGAGCAACGATTTTGTTAGCTGATGCCTGAGTAATAGTAGTATCGGTGGAGGGAGCTTTAGTTGTGATGCCTAGCAATGAGTTAGAGGCGGCTAACGATGCGATGTTTGATTCAATAGCCCCTGTGGATGTAACCTGCTCGGTAGTATTGGGGCTAATTGTAATTCCCAAGAGTGTATCAGAGGCCGCTAATTTGGCTTCGATATTTGTACTACTTAATTTAAGTCTTTTTTTTTTTCATTTATGATTTTATTAGCTTTTGCATCCAGTAGAGCTTCCCAGATACCTTCATTACCGGATTTCTGATTGATAGGTGTTTTATTCGTGATTGCATTGGCTTTTGCATCCAATAGGGCTTCCCAGGCGCTCTCATTATTGGGATATTGTTTTGTGAGGATCATATTTGTGGCTTCGGAATGTTCTACCTGTTCTGGAGCTGTTTTGTGTATTATTGCTTTAGATTTGGCATCTAAAAGAGCTGTCCAGACATTTGCATTGCTAACGTGCTTTTTGGTAATTATCCTGTTTTTGGCTGTAGGATGTTCTGGTTCTGTGATTGAATTGGCCTTTGTTTCCAGTAGAGCTTCCCAGAGCATCTCTTCATCAGATTGTATTATCGTGTTTGATGAATGTGAGCTTGCTAGGGCGGCGGCTTTGGCATCCAATAGAGCTTCCCAGATCACATCATCACTAGTTGCTGCCGGTTTGGTTTCGGGTAAAGATGAGGAGAGAGCAGCGAGTTCGCATTCCAAGAGTTCATCATCCATAGGGTCATCTATAGGATGAGCGTCGGATTCGGAATCAAGCTTTGGCTTAGCAGTTGTGGAAGGAGCATCGGGTTCAGTAGTTAGGTGAGTATCAAGCTTTGACTCAGTAGTTGTGGAAGGAGCATCTGGTTCAGCGGCTAGGTGAGCATCAAGATTTTGCTCAGCAGTTGTGGAATTAGCATCTGGTTCAGCGGCTAGGTGAGCATCAAGATTTTGCTCAGCAGTTGTGGAATTAGCATCTGGTTCAGCGGCTAGGTGGGCATCAAGATTTTGCTCAGCAGTTGTGGAATTAGCATCTGGTTCAGCGGCTAGGTGGGCATCAAGTTCTGGATCGAAAGGTGACATCTGGTCGTCGGAGGCAATGGTGGCGTAAGCATCAAGTTCAGCAGCGAAGCGATCATCAAGTTCCGGATCGAAAGGTGACATCTGGTCGTCGGAGGCAGTGGTGGCGTAAGCATCAAGTTCAGCAGCTAAGCGATCATCAAGTTCCGGATCGAAAGATGACATCTGGTCGTCGGAGGCAGTGGTGGCGTAAGCGTCAAGTTCAGCAGCTAAGCGATCATCAAGTTCCGGATCGAAAGATGACATCTGGTCGTCGGAGGCAGTGGTGGCGTAAGCGTCAAGTTCAGCAGCTAAGCGATCATCAAGTTCCGGATCGAAAGATGACATCTGGTCGTCAGTGGCAGTGGTGGCGTAAGCGTCAAGTTCAGCAGCTAAGCGATCATCAAGTTCTGGATCGAAAGATGACATCTGGTCGTCGGAGGCAGTGGTGGCGTAAGCGTCAAGTTCAGCAGCTAAGCGATCATCAAGTTCCGGATCGAAAGATGACATCTGGTCGTCAGTGGCAGTGGTGGCGTAAGCATCAAGTTCAGCAGCTAAGCGATCATCAAGTTCTGGATCGAAAGGTGACATCTGGTCGTCGGAGGCAGTGGTGGCGTAAGCATCAAGTTCAGCAGCTAAGCGATCATCAAGTTCTGGATCGAAAGATGACATCTGGTCGTCAGTGGCAGTGGTGGCGTAAGCATCAAGTTCAGCAGCTAAGCGATCATCAAGTTCCGGATCGAAAGGTGACATCTGGTCGTCGGAGGCAGTGGTGGCGTAAGCATCAAGTTCAGCAGCTAAGCGATCATCAAGTTCCGGATCGAGAGATGACATCTGGTCGTCGGAGGCAGTGGTGGCGTAAGCATCAAGTTCAGCAGCTAAGCGATCATCAAGTTCCGGATCGAAAGATGACATCTG
>NZ_ABEQ01000090.3 GCF_000171335.1 Candidatus Epulonipiscium viviparus | reverse complement strand
ATAGGCTTGCCATTTGGTGCGATGTAATCTATATATTTGGAATAATATTTGTGAGAAGCACCTCCAAGCGTATCTGTATCGCGAATGATACTGTATTGATCAATATAAGGAACATAGTTTTCGTTTGTAATATGCATTTGTGCCCTCCAATTTGGTTTTTGTAATTCAGGAATAACGACTTTTTCTTCAGATGATAGCAAATGTTTTGCATAAAATAAATGTCAAACGAGTATATGAAATTGGCGCTAAGAAATATGTAGCATAGACCTTGAAATAGTGAAAATATATTTGATAAAATGAAATACGCAAATCAAAATACAATGTTTGAATAGTAGAAAGGAACAACTATGGAAGCTGTAGCAGCAATTACTGAAAGAAGAAGTGTTAGGCKTTTTGCAAACAACGAAGTCTCACGAGATCTCATTCGCGAAATAGTAGATGTGGCACGTTTTTATCCCTCATGGAAAAATTCTCAATCAGCAAGATTTTATATTGTAGATGATAAAGATAAAAAAGCCAWAATAGCAACTGAGGCTACATTAGGATTAAGACATAACGAAAAAATTATATCTGGTTGCTCTGCGCTATTGGTTTTGACAATCAAAAAGGGATTGAGCGGCACCGGTGCAAATGGAGAATATGTAACTAGCAAAAATGAAAGTTGGGAAGTATTTGACTCTGGGATCGCTGCCCAAACATTTTGTCTTGCAGCAGTTGATAAGGGGATAGGCACCGTTATTTTGGGAGTATTCAAAGAGGAAGTCGTTGCGCAGATATGCGATATTCCGGATGATGAGCAGGTTTCGGCACTAATAGCATTGGGGTATCCAGAGGATGATGCCAAAAAATCTGGTGTACGAAAAGATGTAAATGAAATCTTGTTCTTTATATAATATCAAAAAAAAGTGCCCAGCTGAGTTGCGGGCACTCTTTATTATATAACTTTATCAAAAGCAATTTTTTCGCTGTTGTCAAACCAAATTGTGCCGCAATATTGAAAACCATTCTTCTGTAAAATGTGTTGCATCTTCGTATTGTCAGCATCGGTATCAACTCTAAAATTGTGAATGTTCTTTGCTATAGATAGCTCGCAAACAAGATTAAACACCTCGGATGTAATACCTGTACCACGAGCATTAGCTGCAAGTGCCAAACGATGCATCACGACGTATTTTTCATTGCTATGCCAAGTGCCTCGCAAAGTTTCATAAGCTGGTTCGCCGTCAAAATCGATACATAGATAGCCGAGTATATCGTCGTTGCAGGATAGATAATACCCCCTTTTAGCTAAAATATCCTTGGCTATGCAGTCGTAATCGGGATAACCGTTTTGCCACTGGTCAATTCCTTGCTCTCGCAAATGTAATTTTGCATCGTCAATTATTTTCATTGCTATATCTATATTATTTGCTAGTATTAATTTCATTAGTATCTCCTTAGTTTATGCTACAGATCACAAATATAAGTTCATTAGAATTGCGTCGGCATAGTAGTCGTCGCTGAATTTAAAAAAATTGTCATATTTCCCTATTGCAACAAAACCAAATTTCTTGTATAAGTGCATCGCAGTTGTGTTTGTAGCATTGACCTCAAGGGATATAATTTCGATTACCTTAGTTGCTTTTGCAAAGTTGATTATTTCTTGCATCATTGCTGTTGCGATTCCCAAATTCCAATATGCTTGCTTCACAGAGATGCCGATAGTCGCTTGATGTGCTAACCTCTTTCGTGGGGTAGCTGCGATATTGGCGACAGAAACTATCTCAGAACCAATTTTTGCTACAAACAGTGCTGATGCGGCGGAGTTGGATATCTCTTCGATAAACGCTTCTTCTTCTGCGATGGACATATGAAATTCGTTTGCGCCAAACAAAAGATTGTCGCTTTCTCCTCCAATTAGGTTTAGATATTCGAGAAGGTCACCAGCATCTTCTTTGAGTGCTCTTGCTATTTTTAAATCGTTTTGTAACATATGATACTCTCCCTTTTAGTTATTGAGTGCTTGGATTAAATTATCAAAGAATATAGCATAAATACCTAATTTTGTCAATATAATTTAGAGTGTTGTACAAAAATAATTATTTGTTATTTAAAATGATTTATCAGCCAATTGCTGTAACCACCAATTAGATTGTATGCTTGGAAATTATGCTTGCGAAGTTTTTTTGTTACGGCTTTGCTAAAGATGCCGATGGTGCATAAAACAATGATGATTTTGTCGATGGGTAGTTCGCCAAGATGCATCTCAACTTTATCGCGTGAAATATTAATCGAACCAGGGATGTTACCCATGTTAAAGGCTACGTTACTTCTAACATCGAGCAGAATATATGACTCGGTTTCTAATTTCGACATATCTTCTAAAGAAATTTCAAGCTGCTCTGGATCATAAATCATTTATTTTCAACTCCCTAATTTTTTGCTAAATTATATCATGATTTTTTTATGAAGGCAAAAAAAAACGAACTGCATATGAGTCCGTTTGTATTTTATATTTAGAAAAGTTGTTTGCCTCCATCTGGACCGGCACTTTCGTTGTATATCTTATCTACAGTAAATGTCCAGATAGCTTTGATTGACATATTCATGGCAGCGAATTTTTCTGCAATCGTATCGAATAATGGTCCATCAGTATGACGCTTTTGAACGGTTGCGTTGATTAGATATGATTCCATTCCTTTTACAGCCAAAAAGGCAGCTTGATTGTTTGCGGCTAAGTTTGCGCTGGTGGTGTTCATAAAGACTTCTGCAATAGCAAGCGTATCGTTGTCTATTACCATAATGCTTCCTGCAACGATTGAGTGAACCTCGTTTTCTTTGGATACGGTACTAATCACTTTGGTACTTGCAGGGTCTTGGAAYAGTTTRCTTACGTTTTCTAAGTTTTTCATATTMATTCTCCTTGCTCAGTATTTATTATTGACTTTATTTTTATGAGCTACTATAATGATAGCATGTAAAAAATTCATAGTCAAGAACGCAAAAAAATATGAGGAGGTAAGAAAATTATGAGCAAGTGTGAAGCAACTCACTGTCCATGTTTGCAAGAATGTCCACTGCAATCAGCTCTCAAATGCATAGGAGGTAAGTGGAAAATTCCTATTATTTGTGTGTTATCTGCTGGCGAAGGCATTCGATATAATGAACTGATGAAAAAAGTGAGGGGAATCACAAATACTATGTTAGCATTATCGTTAAAAGAACTAGAAAGGGACGGGTTAATAACAAGAGTACAATATAACGAAATGCCCATCAGGGTAGAATATTTTATTACGGAAAAAGCAAAAACTCTGATACCRACATTGCAGTCGCTAGCAGCCTGGGGGATGGCATAAAATTATTTTTCGCGTGCAAAGGTGATAAGAAGATGTAGTCCAACTTTGGTATGAGCATCGGGGGAAACGCTGATAACTTCCCAGCCCTCAGTGGCCATTTTGTTCATGAGGGTTTCTTCTGCTACAAATTCTTTGCTAACTTTAATTCTAATAAGTTTGTATTCCTTCATTGTAAAAAACTCCTTTTTTATTGGGATGATATGAACTATATGTCATGGAAGCATATATTGTCAATGAAATAATTATGTTTGAATGCTATTTTTTATATTTTGGGGGCATACTAAGAGATGAAGTATGGGCATATTTTGGTTATAAATTTAATATAACTTAAAGTGTGGAATAAATATAAGGAGGGATTAGTAGATGATAGAAATATTAGGAATATGTTTAATTATCATCGGAATATGGTTTGGCTTTGTTACAATCAAGTTATCCAAAGAGTACACGGTATTAACTGAGGACTTTACAAAACAGATAACTGCAATCAAAGAGTCGCTCGATACGTTGAATGCAAATCTGACAAACCAAACTGAAATAGCTGAGACAACAGCAGAAGAAATGAAGACTCATATGAGTATAGTTAACGACACACTAATGACCAAAATTTACCATGAAAGAGAAGTTCTCAACAAAAGTTTAAAAATTGTTATTGAAGCAACAGCAAAAGAAATGAAGACTCACATGAGTATCGTTAATGACACATTAATGAAAACAATTTGCCAAGAAAAAGAAGTGTTTACKAAGAGTTTAACAACTATTATTGAGGCTACAACAGAAGAAATGAAGACTCATATGAGTATAGTTAATGACACGCTAATGGGGACAATTTGTCAAGAAAGAGAGTTGCTAAACAAAAATCTGGTAGTTGCAGCTCAAAATAATGTGGCAAAAATTGAAGATAAACTTTCGGCTTTAACAAATGGTGTTGCATCTATCGAAAAAAATGCTGTTACGACCACAGACATGGCAGCTATTACAGCGTCTATCAAAAAAGTTGTTGATATAATAAGAGAGGTCGCAGAAGAAGAAAGTCCAGAACTATTGGCGATACTCGAATCTTTAAATGCAAATCAAGATTTAAACAAAACGTTGTTGAATAAAATTGATACTGTATTTGAGCTTGTTGAAGTGTTGGAAGAAAATAACAATAATGTAAAATTACTTAAACAAATAAAAGAAAACCATAACGATGAGCTTGTGAAGATGATGAAGGAAATTAAAAATATTCCGGAAGTGCTCGACAAAGAACTCAGTAAAATAAAAGATATCACCGAAAATGTATTAAACATCAATATGGAGATTTCAGAAAATTCACGAAAAGTAATCGATAGCTTAGTAGATAATTATAAGGTTCTTAATACTATTATAGAAAAAATAATATAGAGGATATATCGAACGAAAAAAACACTTTTATGTGTAGATAGGAGAACAAGATGAATTACGATGCTTTGGAGGAGGAACGTAGGAAATTATATAAGAAGTTGGATTATATTAAGAAAAATGCCCATTCGAAAAAGATGGAAAAGTTGGCAAACGAAAAAGAAATTATTAAAGAATTAAAGCAAAAGTTGGCAAATAGGTTGATGGCAGCTGCTTTAGAAGAACCAATCAATAGCGCAAAGATGCAGCAATTGTTGGCACCTTTAGATGGAAAAATGCTGCTAGAKAACCAAGCAGAAGAGAAATTTCTAGATGATAAAAAAATTAAATTGTGAGGACTGCTTTATGGCAGCCCTTTTTTTTATGTCAATTCTCGATGTTGTCTGTATTTTAGAGGAGTTATGCCGCAACACCTTTTGAAGGTTTTGCAAAAATGGCTTTGGTCAGAAAAGCCTAAGGAATGTGCGATTTGACCAACAGAAAGTGATGTCTCAGTTAATAGTTTTTTACTATGTGAGATTTTACTGCTTATAACATATTGGGTTGGAGTTATATGAAAGTGCTCTACAAACAGTCGGCTAACATGGAATGGCTTTAATTGTAGTGCATCGGCCATCATTTGAATAGTGATCTTGTCTTCTATATGTCTAAATATAAACATCTCGATCTTGCGAATGAACCAGGAATTTGATCTGCCAGATGACTTTTGGATAGATGCAAGGTATGGGGAAGAAATTTCAAGTATCAATTGATATAGATGCATTGAAAGAGTATATTCAAATTGTGTTTCTCTTGCTGAGAGTATATCGAAGCACTTTAAAATGGCCGCTTTCATAATTCGAAAGTTAAATGCAAGAGGAAAAAATTCATTGCTAGATAATGTTTGGACAATGCCCTCAAGTGGCTTGCCATTAATGGACAAAGTATAGAACTCAGCTCCTTCTGCGGTGTCGGAATAGTATGTATAAGCATCGTTTAAATTGATAAAAACACCTTGTCCTGCTGTGATTGTAAAAGTTTGTGCGTATTGTTCAAGATAAAGCTTGCCTGAAACGACGCATAATAACAAGTATGATGCACGAGTTTTATTGCTATTGTGAATAGAATTAGATGTCTGATGAGTTAAAATATTTGCAGTAATTAGGTTATCGCGAATAAATTGAGTGGGATACCAGTATTGTTTTGAATGTATGATTCGATATTCTTCCATGTGCTCACTCCTTAAATGAATACATATTTGTTGTTATTATATCACAAGAAAGAAAAATATACAAAAAAAGGGTTAAGATTATTCTATAATTTTAAAAATTTGATGTTACAATATAATATATATCGAAAATTTAAAATCAATTAAAGGCGTACAATAAAGAAAAGCTCGATGTTGTATTTGCGATAGAGGCTGATTGAAACGTGGACTTCGGTTTTACACTATAAGAAAATAAAAGAAATAGTTAATATTTTAGTGGAGCAAGCTTAGATTAGGAAAGGAATGAAGATTATGAAAAAGAGCATGCTAATGATTTTGGCGTTACTGTCGGGGTAYGCRGGAACTGAGCAGGTATTTGCAATGGCTGGGGCTGCAGTGCGTAAAATTCCAATGGAAATTCATGTCTATTCGGAAGAAATTCCGTGGTCTGCTGTTGAAACTGAAACGACTGCTGAGTATACAAGCATCAATGAGGCGTTAGCAGAGGCAATAGAGGGCGATACAATTGTTGTTCATGAAGGAATTTATCGAGAGATGGTAAATATTAAGAAGGATGGAATTACTCTTGAAGCTGCCGAGGGTGAGTATGTTTTGGTGACAGGAGCAGAAGTGGTTTCGGGATTTGTTGCGGATGCGTCTATGCCAGGAGTATACGTTGCCGATGTGCCAGAAGCGTATCAAGAATATATTTTGCCGTTTAGCCAGGTATTTGCAAACGGTGCGTATCAGAACATTGCGCGGTTTCCAAACTATACGATTGATGATATGATGGCGCCGCTAGAGAAAGGAAGCGGGTATGGATGGGTAGTTGATATACATAAGCCAAAGAATACGACCATCGGCGCAGTGACTTTTCGAGATGACGAAATCCCTGATGTAGATYTAACTGATGGAGTTTTTCGAGGTGTGATTGGCAAAAATCGAGAATATGTTTATGGAACAGTTACGGAAACTGCTGAAAACAGGGTCTTTTTTGATGCGTATAGCAAAAATAATAATTGGAGCAAGCCTGCAGAAATTAAAACGAATTATCATGACTTTGGATTTGGGTTTATTTTGCATAAAAATTTAATTGACATCCCTGGTGAATGGTTTGTAGAAGATAGAAAGATCTATTATATGCCAGAAGGAGATATAAAAAATTTGGATGTGGAAATGCAAGTGCGTAAAGATGTGTTAACCATCAGCGATGCGAATAATGTAACAATAGAAAATATTAATTTCGTTGCAGGTAATGTGCCGATCAAAAATGTTAGCAACACTATTATCGATGGATGTACMTTTAGGTATATGCAACCGTTTGAAATGACYACGACTTATAGCATTGGCGCCTTTGCAGATAGTGGGTTATATCTCGATAATGCGTTCAACACAACTATACAGGATACATATATTGCGCACACGTGGGGCAACGGAGTATATATTGCRGCTGGTGATGGAATCACATTATCAAATTGTATTATAGAAGATATTGGCTGGTGCGGAACATTTACTGCAGGATTTTATACAGAAGCCGAGAACAATCGAATAGAGGATACCACATTTAGAGATAACGGAAGATTTCAAACTCGCGTCAACAATCCTGTAAAAATWGATATAATACACTCGTTGTTTGAGCGGCCGATGAAAATGGGAGAAGATTCTGGAGCAATTGCTTTTGCAAATACGACGGACTATGCGTATGATATCAAGGGCTCGGAGATTGCGTATAATATCATTCGAGATTTTGAAGCTTTGCCTATAAGCTCTATGAACGGAAATTATAATGCGCCATTTATTGTGGGAATGTATTTGGAAGAATTAACCAATTATACTGTTCATCAYAACTTGTTCTATGATCTAATCGATGARGACTACGTCCAAAATTTTGCAAATGATAAGCTGTATAAAACGGCYGCAATGGTATATTTTGCACCTAGACATAAGGTATTATCAGAAGAAAATCGCTTTTATAACAATACGGGATGGGACTATTTGAGTACCTTTCACATTTATAATATAGAAATAATGAACTATGATGAACTTAAGCCTCAAGGATTGCCATATAATTTTCATCATGGAAGTATGAAACAAGGAAGTTTTGTCAATAATATATTTGCAGAAGTCGATTCTAATTTTTCTCATTCAGCCAAACTGTTTGCAGTTGATGGATCTGAGGTAGGTTCTGCCAAGCTTTCAGAAGAAGAAAATCAAAGTCTCAGAACAGATGACATTGATGAATATTTTATACATGCAGCGGCRAACGACTATTATTTTAATCCTCAAACAAATATGGCATTTGATGTTAAAAACGGTTCTGCTAATTATGTAGACCCTGAAAACGGAGATTTTAGATTGGTAACAGATTCGGCTGCCAAAGCGGCGGGAAYTGCTATTGCTGGAATCACATCTTCTGACACACCAGACTTAGGTGCATTAGAAGGAAGTGATTATGTTTTATCAGCAGGAGCCACACTAAAAGTTCGAGATTTTAAGGAGATACGGTAATTTTAACTCCAATCCCCCCTTTGGCCAGGGGGAATTTTATTGTCCAAAAATAATTAAAATCATCAGCTGCGATATCAAAATCAGTTATTTGTAGAAGTGTCTGTTTTGATTCCGTTGATAAGAGTGTGAATTTCAGATTGTAAAGTTTCGATGGAAGACTCGATGTTTGGGGAAGTTGTGGTTAATGCTTCGATTATTAATTGATCGAATATTCTCATATCAAAAGCTGGTTGATCTGCAGGGACAATATCGACAAGAGACTCTACATCAGTCGCGACATTAGACTTTACACCAGCTGCAGTACTAGAATCCACATCAACTTCAGAAGTTGCATCAACTGTGGTACTAGAATTTACATAAGCTGCGACATCAGAATCTGTATCAGCCGTATCATCAGAATTTACATCAGCTGCGATATCAGAATCTGTATCAGCCGCGATATCAGAATCTGTATCAGCCGTATCATCAGAATTTACATCAGCCGCGGTATCAGAATCTGTATCAGCCGCAGTATCAGAATCTGTATCAGCCGCAGTATTAGAATTTACATCAGCTGCGACATCAGAATCTGTATCAGCCGTATCATCAGAATTTACATCAGCTGCGATATCAGAATCTGTATCAGCCGCAGTATTAGAATTTGCATCAGCCGCAGTATTAGAATTTGCATCAGCCGCAGTATTAGAATTTGCATCAGCCGCGGTATCAGAATCTGTATCAGCCGCGATATCAGAATCTGTATCAGCCGCAGTATCAGAATTTACATCAGCTGCGGTATCAGAATCTGTATCAGCCGCAGTATTAGAATTTGCATCAGCTGCGGTATCAGAATCTGTATCAGCCGCAGTATCAGAATTTACATCAGCTGCGGTATCAGAATCTGTATCAGCCGCGGTATCAGAATCTGTATCAGCCGAGTTATCAGAATCTGTATCAGCCGAGTTATCAGAATTTACATCAGCCGCATTATCAGAATTGACATCAGTTGAGACATCAGAATCTACGTTAGCTGCTGCTGCTGAATCAAGAATGGCTTCAGTGGTCATAGTATGTGCATTAAAATCAGTATCAATTGTAGCATCGAGATTGGTAATAATAACTAGTGCATCGGAATCGATAGTTGTAACTGAGGTATCGAGATCGGCAACAGCGACTGGAGCATCGGTAGCGATAGTTGTAACGGAGTGATCGAGATCGGCAACAGCGACTGGAGCATCGGAATCGATAGTTGTAACTGAGTGATCAAGATCGGCAACAGCGACTGGAGCATCGGAATCGATATTTGTAACGGAGGTATCGAGATCGGCAACAGCGACTGGAGCATCGGCAGCGATAGTTGTAACTGAGTGATCAAGATCGGCAACAGCGACTGGAGCATCGGCAGCGATAGTTGTAACCGAATTATCGAGATCGGCAACAGCGACTGAAGCATCGGAATCGATAGTTGTAACTGAGTGATCGAGATCGGCAACAGCGACTGGAGCATCGGCAGCGATAGTTGTAACCGAGTGATCGAGATTGGCAACAGCGACTGAAGCATCGGAATCGATAGTTGTAACTGAGTGATCGAGATCGGCAACAGCGACTGGAGCATCGGAATCGATAGTTGTAACGGAGTGATCAAGATCGGCAACAGCGACTGGAGCATCGGAATCGATAGTTGTAACTGAGGTATCGAGATCAGCAACAGCGACTGGAGCATCGGAATCGATAGTTGTAACGGAGGTATCGAGATCGGCAACAGCGACTGAAGCATCGGAATCGATAGTTGTAACCGAATTATCGAGATCGGCAACAGCGACTGAAGCATCGGAATCGATAGTTGTAACTGAGTGATCGAGATCGGCAACAGCGACTGAAGCATCGGAATCGATAGTTGTAACTGAGTGATCGAGATCGGCAACAGCGACTGGAGCATCGGAATCGATAGTTGTAACTGAGGTATCGAGATCGGCAACAGCGACTGGAGCATCGGAATCGATAGTTGTAACTGAGTGATCAAGATCGGCAACAGCGACTGAAGCATCGGAATCGATAGTTGTAACTGAGTGATCAAGATCGGCAACAGCGACTGAAGCATCGGAATCGATAGTTGTAACGGAGTGATCGAGATCGGCAACAGCGACTGGAGCATCGGAATCGATAGTTGTAACTGAGTGATCGAGATCGGCAACAGCGACTGGAGCATCGGAATCGATAGTTGTAACCGAATTATCGAGATCGGCAACAGCGACTGGAGCATCGGTAGCGATAGTTGTAACTGAGTGATCAAGATCGGCAACAGCGACTGGAGCATCGGAATCGATAGTTGTAACCGAATTATCGAGATCGGCAACAGCGACTGGAGCATCGGTAGCGATAGTTGTAACTGAGGTATCGAGATCGGCAACAGCGACTGGAGCATCGGTAGCGATAGTTGTAACTGAGTGATCAAGATCGGCAACAGCGACTGGAGCATCGGAATCGATAGTTGTAACTGAGGTATCGAGATCGGCAACAGCGACTGAAGCATCGGAATCGATAGTTGTAACTGAGTGATCAAGATCGGCAACAGCGACTGAAGCATCGGAATCGATAGTTGTAACTGAGTGATCAAGATCGGCAACAGCGACTGGAGCATCGGCAGCGATAGTTGTAACTGAGGTATCGAGATCGGCAACAGCGACTGGAGCATCGGAATCGATAGTTGTAACTGAGGTATCGAGATCAGCAACAGCGACTGGAGCATCGGAATCGATAGTTGTAACTGAGTGATCAAGATCGGCAACAGCGACTGGAGCATCGGAATCGATAGTTGTAACCGAGTGATCGAGATCGGCAACAGCGACTGAAGCATCGGAATCGATAGTTGTAACCGAATTATCGAGATCGGCAACAGCGACTGAAGCATCGGAATCGATAGTTGTAACTGAGTGATCGAGATCGGCAACAGCGACTGAAGCATCGGAATCGATAGTTGTAACCGAGTGATCGAAATCGGCAACAGCGACTGGAGCATCGGAATCGATAGTTGTAACTGAGTGATCAAGATCGGCAACAGCGACTGAAGTATCGGAATCGATAGTTGTAACTGAGTGATCAAGATCGGCAACAGCGACTGAAGCATCGGCAGCGATAGTTGTAACCGAATTATCGAGATCGGCAACAGCGACTGAAGTATCGGAATCGATAGTTGTAACTGAGTGATCAAGATCGGCAACAGCGACTGAAGCATCGGCAGCGATAGTTGTAACTGAGGTATCGAGATCGGCAACAGCGACTGAAGCATCGGCAGCGATATTTTCAACGGAGGTATCGAGATCAGCAACAGCGACTGGAGCATCGGCAGCGATAGTTGTAACGGAGGTATCGAGATCGGCAATTATGATTGGATGCGTATGAGCAAGGCTCTCGTTAGTTTGGAGCTCCTGGGTCCCGACATCTATATTAAGAATGAAGTCGATCAATGCGGTCTGGAGATTTTTTAGGGTTTGGATTACGGTGTTGTTATTAGTAGGAGAGACGACTTGTGCTTGTGCGGCGAAAATGAGTTCGTTGAGTTGCTGGATATCGCTGGATGATACAAAGACAGTGCCGAGTGCAACATTGCTAGCGATATCGTCGGATACAGTTACGGTATCTATGACAGTGAGAGCATGCGAAATTTCAGCAGATAACTCAGAGGTATCGATATATTCTGTATATGTGCCAGGTTGTTGTGCAGAAGTAAAAGTATTTGCGGCGAGGAGGAGGGCAGCTTCGTGGGCGCTTACTTCTTCTGCGGTGGATGTAAGAGTTTGTGCGACTAACTGAGCCTTTTCGATTTGAGCGGAGAGGGCAGCATACTCGTCTGGCGTCACCCAACTTTGTGAAGGAGTGAGGTCGCTACCATCTGCGCTGATCGTATTGCTATTTAATAGAAATAACGCATTGGATATTTGGAGGCTCAACTTGGATGTATCGATTGGTGCTATTGCGACAGAGATCGTAGGAGAGATCGTGGTAGCGAATGATCGGTTGTGAGTAATCTCAAAGCAAGGGAGAGCTCTTTGCCTGCAGCGCAGATACGTTGAGCGTGTACTAGAGTATAGCAGATACAGTATAGTTTTCTAAGAGTACA
>NZ_ABEQ01000091.1 GCF_000171335.1 Candidatus Epulonipiscium viviparus | reverse complement strand
CATTTGAATTTACAGTAGATAATTTTCAAGAAGAAGCATTAGACTCGGATATTCCAGTTATGGTTGATTTTTATGCAGACTGGTGCGCACCATGTAGAATGATTGCCCCAATAATCAATGAATTGGCAGAAGAATATGAAAACAAGGTAAAAATCGGAAAACTCAACATCGATGAACATAGCGAGATATCTAATCGATACGGCATAATGTCAATTCCTACAATATTGTTTATTAAAAACGGAGAAGTAATAAATAAAGTTCAAGGAGCAGTGCCAAAAACTAAATTGAACGATACAATACAAACCGTTCTTAAATAAAACTACCTACACGGCTCGGGCCGTGTTTTTTTTACATAAAATTATAACAAATAGTAGCATTTTCCACTTGTTTCCATATATTAACAGTACAAGGTAACAAATATCCTTTTTATCGACGTTACCTAGTAAAAATAGAGGAGGTTAAAAAAATGGAAGCAAACACAAAACTTAATTCAGCAAGTAATCAAAATATTATGGAGCCTCCTGGTCCAGCAGGGCCACAAGGTATCCAAGGTGAGCAAGGTATCCAAGGTATTCAAGGTGAACAAGGTATCCAAGGTGTCCAAGGTGTCCAAGGTGTCCAAGGTGAGCAAGGTGTCCAAGGTGTCCAAGGTGTCCAAGGTGTCCAAGGTGAGCAAGGTATCCAAGGTGAGCAAGGTATCCAAGGTATTCAAGGTGAGCAAGGTATCCAAGGTATCCAAGGTGAGCCAGGTGAGCAAGGTATCCAAGGTGAGCCAGGTGAGCAAGGTATCCAAGGTGAGCCAGGTGAGCAAGGTATCCAAGGTATTCAAGGTGAGCAAGGTATCCAAGGTATTCCAGGTGAGCAAGGTATCCAAGGTATTCCAGGTGAGCAAGGTATCCAAGGTATTCCAGGTGAGCAAGGTATCCAAGGTATTCCAGGTGAGCAAGGTATCCAAGGTATTCCAGGTGAGCAAGGTATCCAAGGTATTCCAGGTGAGCAAGGTATCCAAGGTGAGCCAGGTGAGCAAGGTATCCAAGGTGAGCCAGGTGAGCAAGGTATCCAAGGTGAGCCAGGTGAGCAAGGTATCCAAGGTGAGCAAGGTGAGCAAGGTATCCAAGGTGAGCCAGGTGAGCAAGGTATCCAAGGTGAGCCAGGTGAGCAAGGTATCCAAGGTGAGCCAGGTGAGCAAGGTATCCAAGGTGAGCCAGGTGAGCAAGGTATCCAAGGTGAGCCAGGTGAGCAAGGTATCCAAGGTGAGCCAGGTGAGCAAGGTATCCAAGGTGACAAAGGCGAAAAAGGTGACAAAGGCGAAAAAGGTGACAAAGGCGAAAAAGGCAACCAAGGTGACAAAGGCGAAAAAGGTGACAAAGGCGAAAAAGGCAACCAAGGTGACAAAGGCGAAAAAGGTGACAAAGGCGACAAAGGCAACCAAGGTGACAAAGGCGAAAAAGGTGACAAAGGCGACAAAGGCAACCAAGGTGACAAAGGCGAAAAAGGTGACAAAGGCGAAAAAGGTGACAAAGGCGAAAAAGGCAACCAAGGTGACAAAGGCGAAAAAGGTGACAAAGGCGAAAAAGGTGACAAAGGCGAAAAAGGCAACCAAGGTGACAAAGGCGAAAAAGGCGACAAAGGCAACCAAGGTGACAAAGGCGAAAAAGGCAACCAAGGTGACAAAGGCGAAAAAGGTGACAAAGGCGAAAAAGGTGACAAAGGCGACAAAGGCAACCAAGGTGACAAAGGCGAAAAAGGTGACAAAGGCGAAAAAGGCAACCAAGGTGACAAAGGCGAAAAAGGTGACAAAGGCGACAAAGGCAACCAAGGTGACAAAGGCGAAAAAGGTGACAAAGGCGAAAAAGGCGACAAAGGCAACCAAGGTGACAAAGGCGAAAAAGGCGACCAAGGCAACCAAGGTGACAAAGGCGAAAAAGGTGACAAAGGCGAAAAAGGTGACAAAGGCGAAAAAGGCGACCAAGGCAACCAAGGTGACAAAGGCGAAAAAGGTGACAAAGGCGAAAAAGGCGACACAGGCAACCAAGGTGACAAAGGCGAAAAAGGTGACAAAGGCGAAAAAGGCGACAAAGGCAACCAAGGTGACAAAGGCGAAAAAGGTGACAAAGGCGAAAAAGGCGACAAAGGCAACCAAGGTGACAAAGGCGAAAAAGGTGACAAAGGCGAAAAAGGCGACAAAGGCAACCAAGGTGACAAAGGCGAAAAAGGTGACAAAGGCGAAAAAGGTGACAAAGGCGAAAAAGGTGACAAAGGCGAAAAAGGTGACAAAGGCGAAAAAGGCGACCAAGGCAACCAAGGTGACAAAGGCGAAAAAGGTGACAAAGGCGAAAAAGGTGACCCAGGCGAGCAAGGTCCAGAGGGTCCTAAAGGTGATCAAGGTATCGATGGCCCAGCTGGAGGTCCTCAAGGCCCAATTGGTCCGCAAGGTATTCAAGGTCCCGCTGGTAAGCAAGGTGCTAGAGGCATTCAAGGTCCCGTTGGTAAGCAAGGTGCTAGAGGTATTCAAGGTCCCGCTGGTAAACAAGGTATTCAAGGTCCCGCTGGTAAGCAAGGTGCTAGAGGCATTCAAGGTCCTAAAGGTGAGTCTGGTATTCTCAACGAATCATTACTCCTTCCTTTAATACAACGACTTGTGGCTCTAGAGCAAAATAGTCCAATTGCTCCTATGATTACCAATGTATCTGCTATTCTTGTACCTACCGAAGAAATCATTACTTCACCAACCGCTAAACTAAAAATATACGAAGGAATGCTATTGGATGACATTCTTACTTTACTCAATACCTCCGTAATATTCCAAGGCTCCCTAGAAGGCATAACCGCTGTTACTAATATAGCAAATTATATTACTGTAGATTGGAATATCTCTGGCTTAACAGATGCTGTCGCTATTGATGATGTAATTGTCGCTGAAGCCACGCTAACCGCAAATGGCAATATCCAATTATTCACACCAACTTCTTCCTCTGCAGAAGAAACAATTATCATCGTTATCAATTTTACTGTAGTAGAAAAAATATAGAAAACGATCAGCTTTTCTCCTCTGTTTTCAGGGGGGTTTTTTTATTATGTACCTTCAGATCAATCAAATTCCATATATATTTACCATATTTCGCCATGCCAAGCACACAATAATAGTCCCAAGCATAGCATGAATATAAAATATTATTAAAAAAGGAGCATATATTATGTACTATACTTATCCAAATCCCAATATTACAAGAGAGCTATTGATACAAGCCTACCTGCAATATTATTATCAACACGGATCACTTCCTGGTGGCTTCGTTCCACCTTCAAGTATCCAGCCAGATACTTCTACAAGTACAATAATACCTCCTGGATCTACTATTGTTATACCTCCAATCGATGACGATTGTTGTAAAACTCCTGTTGGTCCACAAGGAGAGCCAGGTCTTCAGGGTCCACAAGGTCCACAGGGTCCGCAAGGTCTCCCAGGTCCAGCGGGTGCTCAAGGCATCGCAGGGGCAACAGGTCCTATGGGTCCGCAAGGCGATCAAGGTTGCCGCGGTCTCGATGGCGCTCCGGGTATTCCAGGTCCGCAAGGTCCGATAGGTGCGACAGGTCCTATGGGTCCGCAAGGCGATCAAGGTTGCCGCGGTCTCGATGGTGCTCCGGGTGTTCCAGGTCCGCAAGGTCCGATAGGTGCGACAGGTCCTATGGGTCCGGCAGGTGTTCCAGGTCTCGATGGTACTCCAGGTGTTCCAGGTCCGCAAGGTCTCGATGGTGCTCCGGGTGTTCCAGGTCCACAAGGTCCGATAGGTGCGACAGGTCCACAAGGTCCGGCAGGTCTCGATGGTGTTCCAGGTCCACAAGGTCCGATAGGTGCAACAGGTCCACAAGGTCCGATAGGTGCAACAGGTCCACAAGGTCTGGCAGGTCTCGATGGTGTTCCAGGTCCGCAAGGTCCGATAGGTGCGACAGGTCCACAAGGTCCGGCTGGTCTCGATGGTGTTCCAGGTCCACAAGGTCCGATAGGTGCAACAGGTCCACAAGGTCTGGCAGGTCTCGATGGTGTTCCAGGTCCGCAAGGTCCGATAGGTGCGACAGGTCCACAAGGTCCGGCAGGTCTCGATGGTACTCCAGGTCCGCAAGGTCCGATAGGTGCAACAGGTCCACAAGGTCCGGCAGGTCTCGATGGTACTCCAGGTCCACAAGGTCCGATAGGTGCGACAGGTCCACAAGGTCCGATAGGTGCGACAGGTCCACAAGGTCCGGCTGGTGTTCCAGGTCTCGATGGTATTCCGGGTCCTATGGGTCCGCAAGGTCCGGCTGGTGTTCCAGGTCCGCAAGGTCCAGAAGGTGCGACAGGTCCTATGGGTCCACAAGGTCCAGCTGGTGTTCCAGGTCTCGATAATGTTCCAGGCCCTATCGGTCCGCAAGGTCCGGCTGGTGTTCCAGGTCCGCAAGGTCCGATAGGTGCGACAGGTCCACAAGGTCCGGCAGGTCTCGATGGTACTCCAGGTCCACAAGGTCCGATAGGTGCAACAGGTCCACAAGGTCCGGCAGGTCTCGATGGTACTCCAGGTCCGCAAGGTCCGATAGGTGCAACAGGTCCACAAGGTCCGGCAGGTCTCGATGGTACTCCAGGTCCACAAGGTCCGATAGGTGCAACAGGTCCACAAGGTCCGGCAGGTCTCGATGGTACTCCAGGTCCACAAGGTCCGGCAGGTCTCGATGGTACTCCAGGTCCACAAGGTCCGGCTGGTGTTCCAGGTCTCGATGGTATTCCGGGTCCTATGGGTCCTATGGGTCCTATCGGTCCGCAAGGTCCAGCTGGTATTCCAGGTCTCGATAATGTTCCAGGCCCTATCGGTCCGCAAGGTCCAGCTGGTGTTCCAGGTCCGCAAGGTCCGATAGGTGCGACAGGTCCACAAGGTCCGGCAGGTCTCGATGGTACTCCAGGTCCGCAAGGTCCGATAGGTGCAACAGGTCCACAAGGTCCGGCAGGTCTCGATGGTATTCCGGGTCCTATGGGTCCGCAAGGTCCAGCTGGTGTTCCAGGTCTCGATGGTGTTCCAGGTCCTATGGGTCCGCAAGGTCCGGCTGGTGCGACAGGTCCTATGGGTCCACAAGGTCCAGCTGGTGTTCCAGGTCTCGATAATGTTCCAGGCCCTATCGGTCCGCAAGGTCCAGCTGGTGTTCCAGGTCCGCAAGGTCCGATAGGTGCGACAGGTCCACAAGGTCCGGCTGGTCTCGATGGTACTCCAGGTCCACAAGGTCCGATAGGTGCAACAGGTCCACAAGGTCCGGCTGGTCTCGATGGTACTCCAGGTCCACAAGGTCCGGCAGGTCTCGATGGTGTTCCAGGTCCTATCGGTCCGCAAGGTCCAGCTGGTGTTCCAGGTCTCGATGGTATTCCGGGTCCTATGGGTCCGCAAGGTCCGGCTGGTGTTCCAGGTCTCGATGGTATTCCGGGTCCTATGGGTCCGCAAGGTCCGGCTGGTGTTCCAGGTCTCGATGGTGTTCCAGGTCCTATGGGTCCGCAAGGTCCGGCTGGTGTTCCAGGTCTCGATGGTGTTCCAGGTCCTATGGGTCCGCAAGGTCCGGCTGGTCTCGATGGTACTCCAGGTCCACAAGGTCCGATAGGTGCGACAGGTCCACAAGGTCCGATAGGTGCAACAGGTCCACAAGGTCCGGCTGGTCTCGATGGTGCTCCGGGTGTTCCAGGTCCACAAGGTCCGATAGGTGCAACAGGTCCACAAGGTCCGGCTGGTCTCGATGGTGTTCCAGGTGTTCCAGGTGTTCCAGGTCCGCAAGGTCCGATAGGTGCGACAGGTCCGCAAGGTCCGGCTGGTCTCGATGGTGCTCCGGGTATTCCAGGTCCGCAAGGTCCGATAGGTGCGACAGGTCCTATGGGTCTTCCAGGTTTTCCTGGTCTACAAGGTCCGCAAGGTCCGCAAGGTCCAGAAGGCCTAGAGGGTATTCAAGGTCCTGAGGGTCCCCAAGGTATTCAAGGTATTCAAGGCATCCAAGGTCCTCAAGGTATTCAAGGTATCTCTGGAACTGATTTAGATGCAGGTTATGTAATAGATATCAACTCTATGCTTATGGATATCGCACACCTACAAGCTGAGATTACTCTAGAATACACAATGCAGCTTTCTTTTGTTAATATTTACCTAACTAACGTAAGCAATCTTTCGAATTGTATAGTTTCCACTGATCAAACGTTTGACCAAATAGTGGCTCAGCTATTTTCTTATCCTAACGTTGGCGTTGCTACTTTAAATAGGCTTTATTTGGCAAGTTTTCTAGGCATCTCAGCTTCAAAAAATTCTATCATCGGTCAACGTCTTTTAAATCTCACATTAACACCTACAGAAACCGTACCTGCTACATTAACAACAATTTGGAGAGATTATTTAACAGAAACAACAGGCACACCTCTTTCTCTAATAATGTATACTAATAATTGTGTTACGGAATTTAAAGATGTAACTATTACCGTATTATCTGATTCATTTATTCGATTTGTATACCGAGACGATGTATATATTATGTCTACACAAAAAATTCTTGCGATCAGTACTGAATATGATATTCAAATATTAACTCCCGAGGTTATTGTAGACACTCCTACAGAGACTGTTGTTGTCGATGATGCTCCATCTGCAGATGCCATTGTTGTCGATGATGCTCCATCTGCAGATGCCATTGTTATCGATGATGCTCCATCTGCAGATACCATTGTTGTCGATGATGCTCCATCTGCAGATGCCATTGTTGTCGATGATGCTCCATCTGCAGATACCATTGTTGTCGATGATGCTCCATCTGCATAAATAAATTAATCTCTTATTCTCTTCAAATCCTTCTTATTCATTTGGAAGGATTTTTTTTTAGTTAACGCACTATAGCTGGAAATCCTATTTTCTTTTGAACTTTACGCAATCTCTTCAGATGCCGTTGTTATCGACGACGCCTCTTCTGCAGATGTCATTGTTATCGATGATGCCTCTCCAGGTTCCATTGTTTTCGACGATGCCTCTTCTGCAGATGTCATTGTTATCGATGATGCTCCATCTGCAGATGCCATTGTTGTCGATGATGCTTCTTCAGATTCTGTTGTTTTCGGCAATGCCTCTTCTGCAGATGTCATTGTTATCGATGATGCTCCATCTGCAGATGCCATTGTTGTCGATGATGCTTTTTCAGATTCTGTTGTTATCGATGATGCCTCTCCAGGTTCTGTTGTTTTCGACGATGCCTCTTCTGCAGGTTCTGTTGTTTTCGATGACGCTTCTTCAGATTCTGTTGTTTTCGACGACGCCTCTTCTGCAGATGCCATTGTTGTCGATGACGCTTCTTCAGATGCCATTGTTTTCGATGACGCTTCTTCTGCAGATGCCATTGTTATCGATGATGCTCCATCTGCAGATGTCATTGTTGTCGATGATGCCTCTCCAGGTTCCGTTGTTTTCGATGACGCTTCTTCAGATTCTGTTGTTTTCGATGATGCTCCATCTGCAGATGTCATTGTTATCGACGATGCCTCTTTTACAGGTTCTGTTGTTTTCGATGACGCTTCTTCAGGTTCCGTTGTTTTCGATGATGCTCCATCTGCAGATGTCATTGTTTTCGATGATGCCTCTCCAGGTTCCGTTGTTTTCGATGACGCTTCTTCAGATTCTGTTGTTTTCGATGATGCTTCTTCAGATTCTGTTGTTTTCGACGATGCCTCTTCTGCAGATGCCATTGTTTTCGATGATGCTTTTTCAGATTCTGTTGTTTTCGACGATGCCTCTTCTGCAGATGTCATTGTTTTCGATGATGCCTCTTCTGCAGATGTCATTGTTATCGATGATGCCTCTCCAGGTTCCATTATTTTCGATGATGCTTCTTCAGGTGCCATTGTTATCGATGATGCCTCTTCTGCAGATGTCATTGTTATCGATGATGCCTCTCCAGGTTCCGTTGTTTTCGACGACGCTTCTTCAGGTTCCATTGTTTTCGATGATGCTTCTTCAGATTCTGTTGTTTTCGACGATGCCTCTTCTGCAGATGCCATTGTTGTCGATGACGCTTCTTCAGATTCTGTTGTTTTCGATGACGCTTCTTCAGGTTCCGTTGTTTTCGATGATGCTCCATCTGCAGATGCCATTGTTGTCGATGACGCTTCTTCAGGTTCCGTTGTTTTCGATGATGCTCCATCTGCAGATGTCATTGTTATCGATGATGCTTTTTCAGATTCTGTTGTTTTCGACGACGCCTCTTCTGCAGATGCCATTGTTGTCGATGATGCTTTTTCAGATTCTGTTGTCTTCGATGATGCTCCATCTGCAGATGCCATTGTTGTCGATGATGCCTCTTTTACAGGTTCTGTTGTTTTCGACGATGCCTCTTCTGCAGATGCCATTGTTTTCGATGACGCTTCTTCAGATTCTGTTGTTTTCGACGATGCCTCTTCTGCAGATGTCATTGTTATCGATGATGCCTCTCCAGATTCTATTGTTTTCGACGATGCTTCTTCAGGTGCCGTTGTTATCGATGATGCCTCTCCAGGTTCTGTTATTTTCGACGATGCCTCTTCTGCAGATGTCATTGTTATCGATGATGCTTCTTCAGATTCTGTTGTTTTCGACGATGCCTCTTCTGCAGATGTCATTGTTATCGATGATGCTTCTTCAGATTCTGTTGTTTTCGACGATGCCTCTTCTGCAGATGCCATTGCTTTCGATGATGCTTTTTCAGATTCTGTTGTTATCGATGATGCCTCTCCAGGTTCCGTTGTTTTCGATGACGCTTCTTCAGATTCTGTTGTTTTCGACGATGCCTCTTCTGCAGATGTCATTGTTATCGATGATGCCTCTCCAGGTTCCATTGTTTTCGATGATGCTTCTTCAGGTGCCATTGTTGTCGATGACGCTTCTTCAGGTTCCGTTGTTTTCGATGATGCCTCTCCAGGTTCCGTTATTTTCGATGATGCTTCTTCAGATTCTGTTGTTTTCGATGATGCCTCTTCTGCAGATGCCATTGTTGTCGACGATGCCTCTTCTGCAGATGTCATTGTTTTCGATGATGCTTCTTCAGATTCTGTTGTTTTCGACGATGCCTCTTCTGCAGATGCCATTGTTATCGATGACGCTTCTTCAGGTTCCGTTGTTTTCGAAGATGCTCCATCTGCAGATGTCATTGTTATCGACGATGCCTCTTTTACAGGTTCTGTTGTTTTCGATGACGCTTCTTCAGGTTCCGTTGTTTTCGAAGATGCTCCATCTGCAGATGTCATTGTTATCGATGATGCCTCTTCTGCAGATGCCATTGTTTTCGATGACGCTTCTTCAGATTCTGTTGTTTTCGACGATGCCTCTTTTACAGGTTCTGTTGTTTTCGACGATGCCTCTTCTGCAGATGCCATTGTTATCGCTGATGCCTCTCCAGGTTCCGTTGTTATCGACGATGCCTCTTTTACAGGTTCTGTTGTTTTCGATGACGCTTCTTCAGGTTCCGTTGTTATCGATGATACCTCTTCTGCAGATGCCATTGTTGTCGATGACGCTTCTTCAGGTTCCGTTGTTATCGATGATACCTCTTCTGCAGATGCCATTGTTATCGACGATGCCTCTTTTACAGGTTCTGTTGTTTTCGACGACGCTTCTTCAGGTTCCGTTGTTTTCGATGACGCTTCTTCAGATTCTGTTGTTTTCGACGACGCCTCTTCTGCAGATGCCATTGTTATCGACGATGCCTCTTTTACAGGTTCTGTTGTTTTCGACGACGCTTCTTCAGGTTCCGTTGTTTTCGATGACGCTTCTTCAGATTCTGTTGTTTTCGACGACGCCTCTTCTGTAGATGCCATTGTTGTCGATGACGCTTCTTCAGGTTCCGTTGTTTTCGATGATGCTCCATCTGCAGATGTCATTGTTATCGATGATGCTTTTTCAGATTCTGTTGTTTTCGACGACGCCTCTTCTGCAGATGCCATTGTTGTCGATGATGCTTTTTCAGATTCTGTTGTCTTCGATGATGCTCCATCTGCAGATGTCATTGTTATCGATGATGCCTCTCCAGGTTCCGTTGTTTTCGATGACGCTTCTTCTGCAGATGCCATTGTTGTCGATGATGCTTTTTCAGATTCTGTTGTTATCGATGATGCCTCTCCAGGTTCCGTTGTTTTCGACGATGCCTCTTCTGCAGATGCCATTGTTTTCGATGATGCTTCTTCAGATTCTGTTGTTTTCGACGACGCTTCTTCAGATTCTGTTGTTTTCGATGATGCTCCATCTGCAGATGCCATTGTTGTCGATGATGCCTCTTCAGGTTCCGTTGTTTTCGATGACGCTTCTTCTGCAGATGCCATTGTTGTCGATGATGCTCCATCTGCAGATGTCATTGTTATCGATGATGCTCCATCTGCAGATGCCATTGTTTTCGATGACGCTTCTTCAGGTTCCGTTGTTGTCGATGACGCTTCTTCAGATTCTGTTGTTTTCGACGATGCCTCTCCTGCAGATGTCATTGTTATCGATGATGCCTCTCCAGGTTCCGTTGTTTTCGATGACGCTTCTGCAGATTCTGTTGTTTTCGACGATGCCTCTTCTGCAGATGTCATTGTTATCGACGATGCCTCTTTTACAGGTTCTGTTGTTTTCGACAATGCCTCTTCTGCAGATGCCATTGTTGTCGATGATGCCTCTTTTACAGGTTCTGTTGTTTTCGACGATGCCTCTTTTACAGGTTCTGTTGTTTTCGACGATGCCTCTTCTGCAGATGCCATTGTTTTCGATGACGCTTCTTCTGCAGATGCCATTGTTTTCGATGACGCTTCTTCTGCAGATGCCATTGTTTTCGATGACGCTTCTTCTGCAGATGCCATTGTTTTCGATGACGCTTCTTCTGCAGATGTCATTGTTTTCGATGATGCCTCTCCAGGTTCCGTTGTTTTCGATGATGCCTCTCCAGGTTCCGTTGTTTTCGACGATGCCTCTTCTGCAGATGCCATTGTTGTCGATGATGCCTCTCCAGATTCCGTTGTTTTCGATGATGCTCCATCTGCAGATGCCATTGTTTTCGATGATGCCTCTCCAGGTTCCGTTGTTTTCGATGACGCTTCTTCTTCAGATGCCATTGTTATCGATGATGCTTTTTCAGATTCTGTTGTTTTCGACGATGCCTCTTCTGCAGATGTCATTGTTATCGATGATGCTCCATCTGCAGATGCCATTGTTTTCGATGATGCTTTTTCAGATTCTGTTGTTGTCGATGATGCTCCATCTGCAGATGCCATTGTTGTCGATGATACCTCTTCTGCAGATGCCATTGTTATCGATGATGCTCCATCTGCAGATGCCATTGTTTTCGATGATGCTCCATCTGCAGATGCCATTGTTTTCGATGATGCCTCTTCTGCAGATGCCATTGTTTTCGATGATGCTCCATCTGCAGATGTCATTGTTATCGATGATGCCTCTCCAGGTTCCATTGTTTTCGATGATGCTTCTTCAGGTGCCATTGTTGTCGATGACGCTTCTTCAGATTCTGTTGTTTTCGACGACGCTTCTTCAGGTTCCGTTGTTTTCGATGATGCTTCTTCAGATTCTGTTGTTTTCGACGACGCCTCTTCTGCAGATGCCATTGTTTTCGATGATGCTTTTTCAGATTCTGTTGTTTTCGACGACGCCTCTTCTGCAGATGCCATTGTTTTCGATGACGCTTCTTCTGCAGATGCCATTTCAGGTGCTAAGGATTTTTTCTTAGTTAACGCACTATAGCTGGAAATCCTATTTTCTTTTGCACTTTACGCAACACTTTTTGTGCCTTATAATTGGCCTTTTCAGCATTGTCTTTGATTATTTGGTCGATATAACTCTTGTCCTTTTGCAATTCCTCATACTTTTGTTGTATCGGTTTCAGTATTTCTATCACTGCCTCGGCCACTGCAATCTTGAAATCTCCATAACCTTTTCCTGAAAACTCATTTTCGATTGCTTCATAATTTTTATCTGTTACAGCGCCGTATATGCTAATGAGATTGCTTATGCCTGGTTGATTTTCAGGATCATACTTTATCTGTGCCGCATTGTCCGTTACCGCTCTTTTAAATTTTTTCAAAATTTCTTCTGGCTTGTCCGTTAACAAAATAGTAGCGTTTTTATCTTCTGATGATTTGGACATTTTTTTCGATGGGTCTTGCAAATCCATTATTCTAGCACCTACTTTTCCGATATATGGCTCTGGAATTACAAAGGTGTCTCCATAAATAGAATTAAATCTCGTCGCAATATCTCGAGTCAACTCCAGATGCTGTTTCTGATCATTTCCTATAGGCACCAAATCACTATTATATAGCAAAATGTCTGCTGCCATCAGCGCGGGGTAGGTATATAGACCAGCATTTATATTATC
>NZ_ABEQ01000092.3 GCF_000171335.1 Candidatus Epulonipiscium viviparus | reverse complement strand
TAATTCCGAAGATGCCGGTGATGATTACTATACCATAATATTTGAAGATGCGTTCGAAGCAAGTGTAACGGACGCTAATTGGACAGCCGTGGAGAAGGAATCGTTGTTGAAAGCCGTTGATGCTATTGATAGTATACGCAACACCACTCTAGCTAAGATTACGACTGCAACCCTTGCTCCTGCTGACGCTAAAGCTGCAGCAAAAAAGGTTAAAGACAGCATAACTACTGCATTAACTTCTGCATTGGGTGGTGCTGGTCATGGAGTTCAAGTATATATAGTAGAAGAAGATTTTGATGCTAACACAGATCTGACATCTAACAAAATTTTGGCAGGATATACCGCTGGATCGGCTGGAGAGATTGTCGGCGCAACAGCTGCGGGCACAGATGCATATCACGTAGATGAAAACGCTGTCGTTTGGTTCTATACTTTGGTCTATAATATAGCGTTGAGAATTCCGTATGATGCGTCATGGCAGAAATTGAGCCACTAGCAGTGTCCACCGCCTCGCTTATAGAAGAAGTAGAGACTGACGGTCTTGCTGGTGGAGAAGATCACACGAACGGATTCTACACTGTGATATTTGAAACACCATTTACTACTCAATTTATGTAACAAAGTGCAAAAGTACCGGCAATGAATAAGTCAAAACGAAGCTTTGCTAATGCGATAATGAATTTCTTCAAACGCGGATAATTGGCGTATACAATAATCGCGATGACTTTTTCAGCGATTGTATTATGTAGTTGTGAATCTTCATGACGCCGTTGCCTGTTTTGATGACGCAGTTTCTGGTTTTCATGATGCCGTTGCTAGCTTTCATGACGCCGTTGCTGGATTTCATGACGCCGATGCTAGCTTTCATGACGCAGTTGCCTGTTTTGATGACGCAGTTTCTGGTTTTCATGACGCCGTTGCTGGCTTTCATGACGCAGTTTCTGGTTTTGATGAGGCCGTTGTTCGTTTTCGCGTAAAGCAAATTCGAGACCTATCTCCGTTTCAGATTTGTTATATATGCTACTCATAACATCTGCCTTTTTCTTCCATTTAATCCTTTTCTTCTATTTAATATGACGCCGTTGCTAGTTTTTATGACACCATTGCCTGTTTTGATGACGCCGTTGCTGGCTTTCATGACGCCGTTGCTGGTTTTCATGACGCTGTTGCTGGCGTTCATGACGCAGTTTCTGGTTTTGATGAGGTCGATGCTGGTTTTCATGACGCCGTTGCTGGCTTTCATGACGCCGTTGCTGGGTTTCATGACACCATTGCTAGCTTTCATGACGCCGTTGCTAGCTTTCATGACGCCGTTGCTAGTTTTTATGACACCATTGCTGGCTTTCATGACGCCGTTGCTAGTTTTCATGACGCCGTTGCTAGTTTTTATGACACCATTGCTAGCTTTCATGACGCCGTTGCTGGCTTTCATGACGCCGATGCTAGCTTTCATGACGCCGTTGCTAGTTTTCATGACACCGTTGCTGGCTTTCATGACGCCGTTGCTAGCTTTCAAGACGCCGTTGCTGGCTTTCATGACGCCGTTGCTAGCTTTCATGACACCATTGCTGGCTTTCATGACGCCGTTTCTGGTTTTTATGACACCATTGCTGGCTTTCAAGACACCATTGCTAGTTTTTATGACACCATTGCTGGCTTTCAAGACGCCGTTGCCTGTTTTTATGACACCATTGCTGGGTTTCATGACACCATTGCTGGGTTTCATGACACCATTGCTAGTTTTCATGACGCCGATGCTAGTTTTCATGACGCCGTTGCTGGCTTTCATGACGCCGTTGCTAGCTTTCATAACGCCGATGCTGGCTTTCATGACGCCATTGCTAGTTTTCGTGACGCCGATGCTAGCTTTCATGACGCCGTTGCTGGCTTTCAAGACGCCGATGCCTGTTTTGATGACGCAGTTTCTGGTTTTGATGAGGCCGATGCTAGTTTTCGTGACGCCGTTGCTGGCTTTCATGACACCATTGCTAGTTTTTATGACACCATTGCTGGCTTTCATGACGCCGATGCTGGTTTTCGTGACGCCATTGCTAGTTTTTATGACACCATTGCCGGTTTTCATGACGCCGTTGCTGGTTTTCGTGACGCCGTTTCTGGTTTTTATGACACCATTGCTGGCTTTCATGACGCAGTTGCTAGTTTTCAAGACGCCGATGCTGGCTTTCATAACGCCGTTGCTGGCTTTCATGACGCCGGCTGGTTTTCATGACACCGTTGCTGGCTTTCATGACGCAGTTGCTAGCTTTCAAGACGCCGATGCCTGTTTTGATGAGGCCGTTGCTGGCTTTCATGACACCGATGCTGGCTTTCATGACACCATTGCTAGCTTTCATGACGCCGTTGCTGGCTTTCATGACGCCGTTTCTGGCTTTCAAGACGCCGTTGCTAGTTTTCGTGACGCCGTTTCTGGCTTTCATGACACCATTGCTAGCTTTCATGACGCCGTTGCTAGTTTTCATGACGCCATTGCTGGTTTTCATGACGCCGTTGCTAGCTTTCATGACACCATTGCTGGTTTTCAAGACGCCGATGCTGGCTTTCATGACGCCGATGCTAGCTTTCATGACGCCGTTGCTAGTTTTCATGACACCATTGCCTGTTTTGATGACGCAGTTTCTGGTTTTCATGACGCCGTTGCTAGTTTTCATGACACCATTGCTAGTTTTCATGACGCAGTTTCTGGTTTTATAGATGGCATAAGCGGCAAGAGGTATAATCGCAAAAATTGCAAATGTCGCCGTCCTAACTGCTACTACACGACCAGCTGTTACAACATGTTTCGCTACCACACATGTTGTTGCTACAAATCTTGCTGCCCTCGTACTAAAAAATCTGGTTTATATGCGAGCAAAAAACATGGATCTACAAATGGTTTTGGCCGTTTATGTTTTTTTGAGCAAAATTTTATTTTTTTGAGCAAAATTTTATCGATTACTATTTAAGTATAATGCATTTCGTCCGATATATAATTTTGAAGAAAAGTTTCTTGAAATAGTTTATTTCAAAATCAAATTCTTTTCAGAAAAGGATTATTGCTACTTTTTTTTATACATATCTTACTCTGCGGAGTAGGCTTACTTAAAAGGAGATGAATTAATGGCTTTAATTGATAAATATCGAAAACAAATGGCTTTAACTATCGCAGGTGCTATTGCCATGGGACCTGTTAGTACTTTTGCAGATGCTTCGAAGGATCTGGTAGCTAATGTTGGTGCGCTAACTTCTCAAGGAACTGCGGTGACGGACGCTGACACTATCTATGGGTATATACATGATTTACCAACTGATGTGACTAACAATGACAATCCACTAATGATAGAAAAAGATGACCCCGCATATAAACTAGATGAACTAATACGTGAAGCTTTGTGGTTAGTTCAATTACATACATCGACTACTGATGGACTGGAATTTAAAGGTGATGGAAGTGGAACTAGTGACGACTTATACATACAGGCGGACGACGTCGCTTTTGTTGCACTTAAAAATATACTTGAAACCAACAAATTCTCTGGAGAGGGTGCTAAAGATCATGTTGCTGAACTAGTGGTTGAACTTTCCACTGCTTTAGATGCTGTTAAGAAACTTACACCTTCTAAAGGTACTGGTTCGGCTTACAAAACTGCGATCGATGACTTAAAGAAGAATATTCACTTCGTTGATGCGCATCTCGATTTTTCTGCAGCTAGAACTAAAGCTACTAAAACTACTGGAACTGATCCAATTAAACCAGCTGAATTAAAACATGATTCCACTTCATTAGTTCCAATTGCAATAAGTAATAATGGAAATGATATTGCTACCGATAAATATTGGGTTACCGATACTATACATGACGCTCTTGTGAAAGCCCTCGAAGATGCGGAGACGGCTGTTCAAAGTGCCTATGCTGATGCTTATTCTACAACTACTGGCTCATCTGGAACTCCTACTACGCTTGAAGAGGTATTTGAGGATGAAGTAGAACATGGAAACACTTCGATGGCAACATTGCTAGATCCTGAAAAGGGTGAAGATGGTGCGCCGGATTTAGAAAAGGACACAGATGTAGCGAAAACATCTGACGAAGAAAAGTATGATAAGGATACTCTAAAGGCGGCGGATGAGAAATATACTACTCTTGGAGATCTCTCTACAGCTGCAGCTAACCTCACGACTGCGTATGCAAATTATATTGCTGCTGCTAGACCTGGTAAGTATGTCGTTGACAATGCGACTCTAGAGATTTTGATCGCTAAGGCTCTTTTAGGTTGCGATTTAACAAAGACAGAGGTACCAAGCTCGGTTTCAACAGTTAACACGCCACAAGTATATATCTACGTAAAAGGTGATACTAATAGTCAAACAGCTTGCACAAAAGCAGAGGCTACTGGAATTAAATTAGCAGGTTCTACCGCATTTACAAATCCTAGAGAAGGCTTCAGCGACGATGCGACATATTTTGTTGCACCAGCGATTCTGAATAATGAACCAGCGGCGGGCTCTACATGGACACCTGATACTGCTTTGAGTATAGGAGGCGCATCACCGACAAAATATATTTTGAAAAAGACAGCATCTGATAAGCTGAAAGACTTGGAATCAAAAGTTGAAACATACCAAAAATATGATGGACTCAATGAAGAGGGTACAATTTTAAACGGCCCGGCATATACAACAGAAATTAAAGATGGTAGTTCAGGTAAGCTTAATAACGCTATCAAGGCACTTGCTGAATTCGCATCAGATGTGCCAGTTAAATTTGCAGAAGTGAAGGACGAAGCTAAAGCAGCGGCTACCTTGGAGCTACAGAAGTATCTTATCCATCTTGGAGCAGGGGGGATAGAAGAGAGCACTGGAAGTAGTAAGGAAGTATTTAAAAAGATTCCGACGTGGAATGTGCCAGCCGGTCTCAAGAAAACAGCAGTTGATGCTGGTAATGCGGCTTCAACAGATGTAACTAAACCAACTGAATTTATTCCGGTTGCAGGCGAGATAGTGGGCTATACGGAAGTTGTTAGAGATAAATTCTACGATATTTCAGCGTATCATGGGGTTGATATACCAGACGCGAGCTATTGGATACCGGCTAACGGAACTGGCGCGACTGTTCAAACCAATCTCGCCAACGCTATTAAAGAGGGCTGGGATTTATTTACAATTTCTGTAAATACAGCACCAGCGGAAGACGCAAATAAGGAAGACGCAGCTAAGACTGTAGTAAATGCAGATACTACAACTGCTACTGCCGAAAAGATAAATGGTGTTATAACCAAGATTAAAACGGCGCTCAAAGCATATGATGATGCGGCACAGAAGGGTCAAAAAGAAGCCTTCGCGGGAACAGCTGAGACTAGCGTAATCGCACTTGCTGAAAAAGCGTTAACAACTCTTAACAAGTACGTTGCTCTACCAACCTTTGACATAGATACAACTAACGGAAAACTTAAAATCACGAAAGCAAGAACGATGGTGACCGCAAGTGATACCGTACCAGCTTTATCTGATGACGGAATTTTCAATATTACTAAAGAAGCGTTTAACAACGGATCTGATACAACGGATGGATATGAGTGGGGGGGCGACAGTAACGTAACTACTGAGCAGAAAACACTCATCGCTGATACAGTGAAGCAATATGTGACACCAGATCAGCTGGATGCGTTAATCGAAGCCGCTACTCCGTTGATAAATTTTGTAGCATACAAAGCTAAGTTCGCTACGTTGCATACCGATGCAACGCTAAAAAATATACTCGCAGGCTATATCGACGACTACGCTACTGGAGATAAACTTCAAAAGGATATCAATGCGATCACTGATGCCCTCGCTAAATTTGAATCCGAAATGAAGCCGGTGATGTCTTATAAGACTAATAGAGATGCATTGAGTACAGCTGCGACGGGTACTGGCGATACATCTGGTAGAGCGCTAATTAAAGTAGATGGAGATACTGTTTATATCGCAGGTGGTGCTATATTTGTATCTGATGACGGTGGGTACACCTATAAGGAGTATACAGAATCGAATCATACATGGAGCGAGGCTAAACCATTTACATCTTCCGACTCTGCCAACAATTCCAATAAGTGGTGGGTAACAACCGAACAGATTAAAGATTACAACGACGCTATCGTGGCCGCTGAAGAAGTTATTTCAGATACTCAACCTACACTTACTGAAACTGGTGGAAGCGGAAACGCCGCAAAAGGAGAAGTCAACTCTACTAAAACATACACCGAAGTAGAATGGGACTCTGGTGTACTTGCGAAAATGACGAATGCCTTCAAATCTTCTGACGACGACTATTTCACCCAAGCAACGGCGGCGCTGGCAGAAGCAACGGCGGTATTCAATGCGGCGAAGTCAGCTCCAACCAATGTGGAGTCTGCGACAAAAGCGTATGATGATTTTGTGGCAGAAATTGGAAATCCATACACCAAATCAGCTTCTGATCCTACTACAAACACAAGTTTGGGATACATTAAAACTGGTGATCTAACTGCTCCAACTACTCCAACTGATCCTACAACGAAAATCGCAGCGAAATTATGTGCATTCGAAGAAGGTACAGGCGATGATAAGAAAGTAGTAAGTTACTTCCCAGTGGGTGTATACGTATCCGATGATGATAACGAATTGATCAACTCTGTTACCAAGAAATTATATGGCTATACCGATAAAGGCGTAGCTGATACGACTCCTCCAGATAAATTCGTTCATAAAAAGTTAGCCGATAAATTAATCGAAGAGTACGAAGAAATTCTCGAATTCTTAAATGGTACCGACAAGGATAAGAAAACTAAAGAGCATCACTTGGCTGAATACAATAAAGATAACAAGTACTTCGAGAATGAAATTGCAGATCTCCGTGCAGCGGCGAAGGCGTATGAGGAAGGTACGAAAGCTCATAAAGTTACAGAATATGAAGATGCTTATAAAGAAGTTCAAGGCAAATTAACAGATGGTAATGGTAAATTAAACGAGGCTACATTTGATTTCAAAAAAGCAGATGGTAGTACCGAGTCTGACCTTACCGCGGAGGTTGCATTTAAAACAGGTATTATTGACTCTACTGATAATAAAAAAATTGATACTACCAAAATCGAGCTAGGCGATACAGTTAAACTTTCTACAGACGGTGTATACGTGTGTGGTGAAGATGGCAAAAAAACTGACACTGCATTAGCGGTAAACGACTACTGGGTAACTCCGGATATGTTCAAAACTCTAAAAGAGGCAATGATCGCGGCACAAGAAATCGTAAACAACGCCGTTGCTACAGAAAAGAAATCGCTTAGTGGCTACTTAGAAGATCCTAAATACTTCGAGACGCAATACAATAGTACAGGTTTAGCGGATGCAGTAAAGGCGTTTGTACCAACCAAAATAGAAAAGGGAACTACTGCTGCCACCGATAAAACTCATTGGACCGATAAAGCAAATGAAATTCTATACGGTAATGATCAAAAAGTTGGCGGCGATGCAGTTGCCGATGCAGATGCACATATAAGTGATGTAACTGGCGGAACAGACGTACTCACATATGAAGAGCTAAAAGCAATTGGCGATGTCGACACCGTCACAGTAATATCCGAGGACGAGCTAACAGCGTTTGCTAATAAACCTGCTTCTACAGATCCTATCGTTAAAAATAACCAATATTTGGATAAAGAGTATGCTGATGCCCTAAAAGCAGCACTAGCGAAGGCAACAGCATCGACCGTAGATGCAGATATAGCGAAATTGGCGTTGCTTGTATTAGAGGTGGATGATCACATACAACCGATAGACGTTCACAATATGCCAAAAACTAAATTATACAATGCTTATGTGGCGGCAGAAGAGAAGAAATTATATAACGGCGGAGAAGTATTGCCAAGCTGGGCTGCTGGTGCCGATGTAATGACTACTCGCTATTGGGTACCTGCAAGTGTGTTGGAGAAGATGAACGAAGAAATTACTGCGGCCAAAAAAATGTTAGATCAAACCGATAACAATTTGAATGTATCAAAAGCGGCATCTTCTCTTTCTGCAGTTGCAAAATCGTTTATTCCTAAACAGGGATTGTTATCGCAAGCCGATATTGATGCGATAAAGGCGGCAAAGACTCCGCTACTGACTGCAATTAACATAGCTGCCAAAATGGTTGGGCAAGATGCTTATGTTGAAGATTCCAACAAACTTAAGTATACAAATAAGGCGCACACGGGAGCTGCGGAAGATGTAGAAACTATTGCAGTGAGCGATGTTTATGGTACAGATATACCTGGAGACGATACCGATGGAAACCTAATTCCGGATGGAGGAACTCGCTGGACATCGTCGAAAGTGAGAGATGTAATGGTGGATGCGATCGCAACTGCTGTGGAGGCATATAATTTGCCAAAAGCAACAGCCGCAACTCTGGATGCCGCTTTGATAAAATTACAAATCACTAGTGCAACATTCGAGAAGAACGCGCAGTTTGGTAGTAAAGAACTGTTTGCCAGCGTAACTGCAACAATCAGAAAGTATTTGTCATATGTGAATGACGGCAACTTTGAGTATAAGTTAACTTCGAGCTCTATCATAACTCCAGCAGTTGAGGATCTAGTTATCAGTGCTAAGTATGGCGCAGATGTCGCGACTACTACGTTGTGGACTTCAAAGATTGAGCAAAGTAAATTGATAAGCGCAGCTGACAAAGCTCAGACGTTTTTAGATAATTACGCTAATCCAAATACTCCAAAAAAACGCGCGACGCTGAATCAGGCAATACTTGCTTTGTCACCTATACAAAACGCCTTCGAAGAATTTTATGGTCGAGACATAAAGGGTGACGTGAAAGAAAATATTATTCCGAAAGCTCTTCGCGGTACAGATGGAATCGAGACCGCCGAGTTGCGCAAGGCCATCGTCGATGCGTATACAGCTATTAACGAACTTGCGTATATTGATGGTGTAACGCCGCCAACTACTACTTATACTAATGCTGATGGTGTAACAAAAAATAGGTACGAATCTAATAGCGAGTACACTGAGGATTCTGCATATGTAACAGGAAAGAAAAATGGCGTCGATGTACCGATTGGCAAAAATTGGGTAACCAGTGCAGATGTTGCCAAATATGCTCTTGCTGTAAACAGTGCTCAAATCGCGTTAAACAAGTTTATGATCACCGAAGAACCATCGCAACAAATTCTAAATCTGGCAATGACCGCGTTAGGTAGATCTTCCGAAGAGTTTGCTAATGCCAAGAAAGTTGCGTACCAGACAATGGATTCTATTGTATATGGCACGGCAGCAGAAAATCTTAAAAATGCTATCATTCAGGCATGTAGTGTAATCGGACATGATTATAACGGAACATCTATCTGGAAATCTGCAAATACAGAATTTATAAGTGGCCCGTTGAACTTGTACTCTAAGGTAGAGTTGAGCATCTCGGGAGACGGAGGAGATGTGAGTCCATTCTATCACTGGGTTCCTGCAATAACGCTTAACGCATTTAAAGGATCGATTGTAAAAGCAAATACGGCGTTGCGAAATCCGATTGCAACAATAGCGAGTTTAGATTCTGCGTATAAAGTACTCGAGAATGCGACAGAAGCATTCAATCGTGTAGCAATGAAAACTGAAAATCAATCTGGTAAAAATGATGAGCTTGTGGCCGAGGTTGAACAATTAGAAATTTTGATTACCAAAGCTACGGATTTACTATTTGGAGCTGACAGAAATTCTCTAGTATTTGTAAGTGCGAATGGAAACGACGTGCCAAACGATTCTAAGTGGTTACCGGCAACTATGGTGAACGCTTTGCGCRCGCAAATTACTGCAGCCGAAAATGCGATATTCAACACCAAGACTGCAACGCATTCGGTGACCGGAGTGCAAGGAACCGGAAAGACYACTATTGTGGCACTGAAAGGGCTAGTAACATCGCTAGGCAATGTTGTGAAAAACGCGTCTGCGGCACTTCAAGATGGAAAATTAAGTGTTGATCATGCTTATTCTGATGCTGTGAAAGCACGAGTGAAGTTAAAAGTATTATTAGAAGAAGTCGCACCAATGACAAAAACATGGACCAGCAAAGCGCAAGGCACCGACATTRCAGACGGCGTGAAGTGGGTTACCCCAGAAAAATTGGATGGCTTTATTGTAGCTGGCGAAGAGGAGTCGATAGCGCCGGTAGAATTTATTRCGAATGTGTATAAGGCAGCGAACGCCGCGTATATAAAACCGTATACAGTTGCGGGAATCGTGGAGTCCTATGAAAAAGCAATAATAGATCTTGAGGCAGCAATTAGACAATTTACTAATGTATTGAGCAATAAACTTCCAGATGGCACAGTCCTAGCTGCAGATGACGAAGCTATTGGCGGCGTGGGTACAGAAGATGCGTTAGAGTTAGCAAAGAGAGTATTAAGCAGTAGAATAGCTGTCCTGACAAAATACGTGAGTTTAGTATCAGAAGTTAGTGATACGACAGATTTAACTGCAGATGGAGAGATATATGAATTGAAAATCGGTACATCATATGCGCTCGATGACGATATTGAGGCTATGAAAGAGGAACTCGAAGTGGCTCAGGACGCAATGGATGATCTAGAGGGAACTCCAGGAGATGCCGCAACACTAACCGCTGGATCTTTAAATGGATCCACAGTTGATAATGACGAGGATAGTATATTACACACACTAAATAAGGCCTACGATACATTTAAAGGACAGGTTACAGAAAAAGTGAAATGGGCAGGTACGATATTGGAGCAAGCTCAGGTCGCTGTAGAAGCGATGCTCGGCGAAACGCTTCCTGTAGTTGCAGCTAATATTACAGTTGACAAGACTGGTGGCTATGCTGATCTCAAAGCTCATCTTCAAACAATGGTAGAGGAAGTAATTGAAAAAGCCTATATCAACATGACTGTACCGGCTGTACCAGCATCTGGAGACAAAAATCCTGCTACCGTTGAGACGAAAATTAAGGTTACTGTAGAAGTAACAGACGCAACAGACGCGATAGATGGAGATATGGATGAAGCTGCCGGAGAAATCGGAGAAGGTAGTGCAACAGTTACGTTGGAGTTAGAAGTCGCCAAACCTGGATCTGGAACAATGGCTCATGAGCCAGATGCTGTAGAAATAGAAGACTTTGAATTTGAGATTGCAGCTGCGGAGTATAAGTGGAATATGGCGAAGAAAGCAAACGCATTGGAGGCAGCCGCGAAGGTATACGGAATTAAAGATGACTTCAAGATTAATGGAGCTCTGTTAAACGACAAAACTGCAGAGGCAACTGCTAGAAAGAAAGCCAATGCCAAAATAGCGGTGAAAGAACTTCGTACGCATATTGAAAAATTGATTAACAATACAGATGTTGAAGTATATATCGTATCGGAGGATTTTGAGGCGGATACTACTGAATTTACAGCCGCCAACATATTCGAAGGATCTGCAGCAACAAAAACTCCTTCAATTGTAGGTACGAAAGATCCATCTGCTGCGTATAACGAGGAAGATGGCACATTCATATTTAACGTAGCGTTGAGAATTACTGATGCTAAGACTCCTGAAACCAACGCAATTGTAGCGGCAATTAGATCTATCGCAACTGAAAATAACATCGAGTCCAAAGTTGTAGAGATTAAGAAGGATGGCACGGGTACTAATTCCGAAGAGGACGTTGATAAATACTATACCATAATATTTGAAGATGCGTTCGAAGCAAGTGTAACGGACGCTAATTGGACAGCCGTGGAGAAGRAATCGTTGTTGAAAGCYGTTGATGCTATTGATAGTATACGCAACACCACTCTAGCTAAGATTACGRCTGCAACCCCTGCTCCTGATGACGCTAAAGCTGCAGCAAAAAAGGTTAAAGACAGCATAACTACTGCATTAACTTCTGCATTGGGTGCTGGTCATGGAGTTCAAGTATATATAGTAGAAGAAGATTTTGATGCTAACACAGATCTGACATCTAACAAAATTTTGGCAGGATATACCGCTGGATCGGCTGGAGAGATTGTCGGCGCAACAGCTGCGGGCACAGATGCATATTACGTAGATGAAAACGCTTTCTTTTGGGCCTATACTTTGA